>NZ_JBQIOP010000001.1:0-208323 GCF_056822245.1 Petralouisia sp.
GCTCTTGGCTATACACTTCCCACTATCAGGGCGTGTTACGGACTTTCACCGATTAGATTGCGCCCATACTGGGCGCACATAAAAAATGCAACAATTTGATACAAATTGTTGCATTTTTTATTTATTTTGCTCTAAAATTTGTCAAAAAAAGGCAATTATGCTGATTTTTATTGTTCAGCATAACTGCCTTTTAAATTCTCTTTCCAAACGATGAACCTAACCCGAAGAAGCCTCTTTCTGAAGCATTTCATCAAATTTATCCATCCGTTCTTTACCTACCTGGTCTGCAAAAAGGTATATTCCTTCTGAGCTTCCTCATCCTCCGGATAGTCCTTGATATAAGCCAGCGCTTTCTCTCTGGCGCCCTCATAATCCTGCATCCGTTCACAGGCAATGATTTCATTGCGCCGGAGTTTCTGTTCATTGGGAGGGTTCTTTACCGACAATGCCTGCTGATAAAATTCCAATGCCTGGCTGTAATTTCCGGCTTCCATCTGCATATCGCCAAGAACCACCAGGGTAGACACATCTGAATTATTTTTGGAAATATAGCTTTCATACAAAGCTGCCGCCTGACTGGAATCCCCCTGGGCGTCATAGACCTGGGCCAGATACAGCAATGCTTTCACATCATCATTATTGATGGCCAGATCCAGTTCTTTTTTGGCATTTTCATAGTCCTCCTGCAGAAGATAAATATGTCCCCGTTCCCGGTGTTCCTCCGGCTTGTCCGCTTTCAGCTTCAAAGCTGCCGTCAGCACTTCCTCCGCTTCAGAATCCCAGCCGGCATTTTTCAGGTTTTCGTAGGCGGAAACATACATCTCATAATCATTTCCGCTGGTCTCAAAGGATTTCCGGTAATCCTTCATGGCATTTTCCCGGTCCTCCTCCTTCATATAAATGCAGCCCCGCAGATAATAGGCTTTATAATCTTTCTTATTATAATCAATCAGGGCTTTGCAGGTTTCCAAAGCTCCTTTGACATCGCCGCTTTTATACTGGGCAGTGGCCTTGTAATAGCAGGTATCAATTTCTATCTCTGTCACCACTGCCTTCGACTGATCCAATGCCTTCTGAAAAGCCTCGACAGCTTCTTCATAGCTGCCTTCGCTCAGTTTATTCATTCCTACCTGCCGGTACGCCTGCTGGTTTTCCAGGGCCTCTTTATCCTTACACCCTGCCAGACTGCCCATGGCAAGAACTGCAGACATCACAAGCGCAGCGGCTTTCAGCCGGTGCGTTCTCCTGAACTTTCTCTCTTCCATGCTTTCATTTTCCTTTCTGCCTGAAGCAAACATTTTAAGGGGCCGGACGCAAAATGCCGCCGGCCCCCTGTTTTTTAATTTATTTCGGCATTTCCACCTTGATTTTATCCAGATGCCAAATGTCGTCCACATACTGCTGAATGGTCCGGTCAGAAGTAAATTTGCCGGCATGCGCAGTATTTAACATTGCCATTTTCGCCCAGCCTTTTTCATCCCTGTAAGCTTTCTCCACTCTCTGCTGCGCTTCTGCATAAGAACGGAAATCTTTCAGAATGAAATAAGTATCCGCATACTGAGTATCCTGTGTATTCAGCAGGGAGTTGTACAGCGGACGGAATAATTCAGAATCGTTCCTTGAATACATTCCATTAATCAACTGCATCAAAACCTGGCGGATGTCCTGATCATTGTTGAAAATCTGCATGGGATCATAATCCCGTTTCTGTTCATGGTCAATGACTTCCTGAGAGCTCATTCCGAAAATGAAAGCATTCTCTTCTCCCACTTCCTCTACAATCTCCACATTCGCTCCGTCCATGGTTCCCAAAGTTACGGCGCCGTTTAACATAAACTTCATATTTCCGGTACCGGACGCCTCTTTACTTGCCGTGGAAATCTGCTCGGAAACATCTGCTGCCGCAAAAATCCATTCTGCAGTGGAAACCTTATAGTCCTCAATAAATACGACTTTAATTTTACCGCCGATGGAAGCGTCATTATTAATTACGTCAGCCACACTGTTAATCAGCTTAATGGTCAGCTTCGCAATGCGGTAGCCTGCCGCTGCTTTTGCCCCGAAAATAAAGGTTCTGGGATAGAATTCCATCTCCGGATGCTCTTTAATCTTATTGTACAGATACATCACATGCAGAATGTTCAAAAGCTGGCGCTTGTACTCATGGAGACGTTTTACCTGCACATCAAAAATGGAACGGGGATTTACCTCAATGCCGTTATGCTTGCGGATATACTCTGCCAGACGCAGCTTATTCTGGTATTTAATATTCATAAATTCCTGCTGCGCTTTCTCATCGTCTGCATAGACCGTCAGTTTTTCCAGATGGGGCAGGTTGGTTACCCAGTCGTTTCCAATATATTTATTCACCCATTCTGCCAGCAGAGGATTGCCGTGGTATAAAAATCTTCTCTGGGTAATTCCGTTTGTCTTATTATTAAATTTCTCCGGGAACATCTGATAAAACTCATGAAGCTCCTGATTTTTCAAAATTTCTGTGTGCAGCCTTGCCACGCCGTTGACGGAGCATCCTGCTGCAATGGCAAGATGAGCCATTTTTACCTGGCCGTCATAAATAATTGCCATTTTCTTTACTTTATTGTAATCGCCGGGGAATTTCTTCTCAATATCCAGAATAAAACGGCGGTTGATCTCTTCAATGATCTGATAAATTCTGGGCAGCAGCCTGGAGAAAATCTCAATGGGCCATTTCTCCAACGCCTCTGACATAATGGTATGGTTGGTATATGCGCAGGTATGAGAAGTAATCTCCCATGCTTCATCCCATTCCATATTTTCTTCATCAAGCAAAATACGCATCAATTCTGCCACTGCAACGGTAGGATGGGTGTCGTTTAACTGAATTGCCACTTTTTCCGGCAGTTTATGCAAATCTGTGTGATATTTCTTATAACGGGCAACGGCGCGCTGCACGCTGGCGGACACAAAGAAATACTGCTGTTTTAAACGCAGCTCTTTTCCCTGGATGTGATTGTCATTGGGATAAAGCACTTCCACCAGATTCTTTGCAAGATTCTCCTGCTCCACTGCCTTTTTGTAATCTCCTTTGTCGAAGGCGTCCAGTTCAAAATATTCTTCCGGCTCTGCATCCCATGCAATCAAAGCGTTTACCATGTTGTTATTGTATCCTACCACCGGCATATCGTAAGGCACTGCGCGGATGGTCTGATAGCCTTCATGAATAAATTTTGTTTTTCCGCTTGGATCTCCCTCGGAACGGACATAGCCGCCGAATTTCACCTGGAACGTATGCTCCGGACGGCGCATTTCAAAGGGATAGCCGTCTTTTAACCAGTTATCCGGCACCTCCACCTGGAACCCATTTTCAATTTTCTGGCGAAACAGTCCGTAACGGTAACGGATGCCGCATCCGTATGCCGGATATCCCAGAGTGGACAGGGACTCCATAAAGCATGCTGCAAGTCTTCCCAGACCGCCGTTTCCTAATGCCGGGTCCGGTTCTTCGTCCTCAATGACATTCAGATCAAATCCGATTTCTTCCAGCGCTTCTTTTACTTCCTTGTAAGCAGTCAGATTAATCAGGTTATTTCCCAATGCCCTTCCCATCAGAAACTCCATGGACATGTAGTAAACCATCTTAGGATCTTCTTTCTCCATGGTTTTCTGAGTTGCAAGCCACTGGTCAATGACAACTTCCTTTACCGCCTGGGACACTGCCTGGTACACTTCCTGCTGGGAAGCCTCCTCCAACGTCTTGCGGTAGAGATTCTTTACATTGTCTTTAATCTCCTGAATAAATTTTTCTTTCTCAAACATCTGATTCTGCATAATTTTCTCCTTCCTCTCTGGTGATGTCTGCTGTGTATACTGACGCCGCGGGCCATGCCATCTGAAATCCCTGTCTCAGGCGGCGTCTGCCTGTCAAAAGATCCGCAGCCCGCCCGGGCTTCGGATCTTTCATTCTGAATCCTGTCAGGCTTTTTCTACTCCCAGAACCACTTTTTCCCCGTTGATATTCCATTCTTTTTCATAGCCTTTGACTGCGTCTTTAAAAATGCTGACAGCCAGCACCTCAGACTGAATCTGCGTTCCGTATTTTTCAAAAATCTCTGCAATTGCATCGCCTGCCTGCCAGAAAACATGAATCTGATCCATTACCTCAAATCCTGCCTCTTTGCGCATGGTCTGGATTTTGCTGATTAATTCTCGGACAAAGCCTTCTGCAATCAGTTCCGGCGTTAAATTGGTATCAAGTACAACGGTTACCTCATTATCACTTTCTGTCACATAACCTTCCTGCTGTGTCATGGTGATAAGAAGGTCTTCCTCACATAATACAACGTCTGCGTTTACGCTGTCAAGAGTTATGCTTCCTTTGGACTTCAGTTCCGCCATGGCTTTGCTGCCGTCAAGCTCTGCCAGCGCTTTTTGAATCTGCCCTAAAACCTTGCCGTATTTGGGCCCTACCGTACGAAGCTGGGGCTTAAAGGTATAATCGGTAAAGCTGCTGACATCCTCTGTAAATACTGCTTTTTTCACATTCAGCTCTTCTTCTATAATATTCACAAACAGCTCCGGAAGTTCTCCGGCCGCTTTGATAAACATAGTTCCGATGGGCTGACGGTTTTTAATATTTGCGCTGTTTCTGCATGCTCTTCCCATTACCACGATTTTCAGCGCCGCATCCATATTTTTCTCTAATTCCGGATCGGACATGGATGCATCCGCCCTGGGAAAATCACACAGATGCACGCTCTCCGGCGCAGAGCTGTCCACGCTGCACACAAGGTTCCGGTAAATGTCCTCCGCCATAAAAGGAATCATGGGAGCCGCCGCTTTGCTGACAGTTACAAGAGCCGTGTACAAGGTCATATAAGCGTTGATTTTATCCTGCGCCATGCCTTTGGCCCAGAATCTCTCCCGGCTTCTTCTCACATACCAGTTGCTCATATCCTCCACAAATTCCTGCAGCGCCCTTGCCGCTTCCGGAATCCGGTAACTGCCCAGGTTTTCATCCACCTGCGTTACAAGGGTGTTCAGCTTGGACAACAGCCACTTGTCCATCACAGATAATTTCTCATATTCTAAAGCATATTCTGCGGCATTAAACTGGTCAATGTTGGCGTACAGCACGAAAAACGCATAGGTATTCCACAAAGTTCCCATAAATTTCCGCTGTCCCTCCTGAACAACTTTTCCATGGAACCGGTTGGGCAGCCAGGGAGCGGAATTGATATAAAAATACCAGCGGATAGCGTCTGCGCCGTAAGTTTCCAGAGCTTCAAAGGGATCTACCGAATTTCCCTTGGATTTGCTCATTTTCTGACCGTTTTCATCCTGCACATGGCCCAGTACAATTACATTTTCATAAGGAGCCCGATTGAACAGCAGGGTGGATTCTGCCAACAGGGAGTAAAACCATCCTCTGGTCTGGTCTACCGCTTCCGAAATAAAATCTGCCGGGAACTGCTGTTCAAACAATTCTTTATTTTCAAAAGGATAATGGTGCTGCGCAAAGGGCATTGCCCCGGAATCAAACCAGCAGTCAACCACTTCCGGCACTCTCTGCATTTCTTTTCCGCATTCCGGACATTTGATGGTCACTTCATCAATGTAGGGACGGTGCAGTTCAATTTCCTCCGGGCAGTTGTCTGACATCTCTTTCAGCTCCGCAATGCTTCCAATAGAATGCATATGGCCGCATTCACACTGCCAGATATTCAGCGGCGTTCCCCAATAGCGGTTTCTGGAAATGCCCCAGTCCTGCACATTTTCCAGCCAGTCGCCGAACCGTCCTTTGCCGATGCTTTCCGGAATCCAGTTGATAGTGTTGTTGTTGCGGATTAAGTCGTCCTTCACTTCCGTCATCTTAATAAACCAGGATTCTCTTGCATAGTAAATCAGCGGCGTATCGCAGCGCCAGCAATGGGGATATTCATGCTCAAATTTAGGCGCGTCAAATAATAAGCTCCGATCCTCCAAATCCTGCAGAATCATAGGATCTGCCTTTTTGCAGAACGTGCCTGCAAAGGGCGCGCCCTCTGTCAGCTCTCCTTTTCCGTTGACAAACTGCACAAAGGGCAGGTCATATTTTCTTCCCACTTTGGAGTCGTCCTCACCGAAGGCCGGCGCGATATGAACAATTCCTGTACCGTCTGTCATGGTAACATACGCATCACAGGTGACAAAATGTGCTTTCTTATGCTGTTTTTCGGCCGCATCTTTCGCCCCTTCATACAAAGGCTCATATTCCCGGTATTCCAACTCCGTACCCTTATAAGTCTCCAGCACTTCATAGGCTTTTGCACCGCTCTCCTGCTGCTCTTTGTCCAGAAGAGTTCCCATTACTTTGTCCAACAAAGCTTCCGCCATATAATAGGTAATTCCGTCTGCAGCCTTGATCTTGCAGTAAGTTTCCTCCGGATTCACGCAGAGGGCCAGGTTCGAGGGCAGTGTCCAGGGGGTTGTGGTCCATGCCAGGAAATAAGCGTCCTCGTCCTTCACCTTAAACCGCACAATTGCGGAACGCTCTTTTACTGTTTTATAGCCCTGGGCCACTTCCTGGGCTGACAGGGGAGTTCCGCAGCGGGGACAGTAAGGCACAATCTTAAATCCCTTGTACAGTAATTTCCGGTTCCAGATTTCTTTTAAGGCCCACCATTCCGATTCAATAAAATCATTGTGATAGGTCACGTAAGGGTCGTCCATATCCGCCCAGAATCCCACGGTGCCGGAAAATTGTTCCCACATGCCTTTGTATTTCCAGACGCTTTCTTTGCACTTATCAATAAAAGGCTCTAAGCCGTATGCTTCAATCTGGTCTTTTCCGTCTAATCCCAACAGTTTTTCAACTTCAAGCTCCACCGGAAGCCCGTGGGTGTCCCATCCTGCCTTTCGGGGAACCATTTTCCCTTTCATGGTCTGGTATCTGGGAATCATATCCTTGATGACACGGGTCAGCACATGGCCGATATGGGGCTTGCCGTTTGCTGTGGGAGGGCCGTCGTAAAAGGTGTAAGTCTCTCCCTCTTTCCGGTTCTCCATGCTTTTTCGGAAAATATCGTTGTCTTTCCAGAATTTTTCAATCTGTTTTTCTCTCTCCACAAAGTTTAAACTGGTTTCCACTTTGTTGTACATGAGTATCTGCTCCTTTCATTTCATTAAAAATGGCTCCGTCCCTCTGTAAAAGGACGAAGCCATATCATGCATCGTTACCACCTGTTACAATGTACTTTGGCAAAACCTGTCAATTGCATCTGCCAGCATACGCGGCTCCCATAACGGAGGAACGGGCCGTCCCGGCTTACTGTTTCGCCGTCTGCGCCAGAACGGGCAGAAAGGAAAGTTCAGCGGGCAACTTGGAAGTGATTTTCGGACAGCTTCTACTGATACCGGCTCACACCGTCCCGGCTCGCTGCTGAAATTCCCGGAGCATGACAGGGCGCGCGGTTCGTCCCTGTTTTCGGAAAATTCCTGATGTTGGAATACTGCCTTACTGTCTTCGTCATTGTCTTTGTCTTAAAGCTGTTACCCATTATAAAGCCTGAAATTCCACTTGTCAAGAATTCATCTGCACTTTGCAGCGCTTTTTGTAACAGGCAATTCCATATTTGAGAATTTTTTCTATGCCTTCGTTTTTAAGCCCTGCCGCATAATCTTTTTCTTCTATCTGCATCAGGGCTTCCCGACAGCCTGCTTCTAAATTTCCTTCCGGGGCGTATTTTACTTCAATTACGATTCCCAGATTGTCATCTTCGGATTTCAGAAGAAGGTCGCTGTACCCTTCTCCTGCTTCCGCATTAGAATGAATCTCCCAGTCCTCCCTGTGACTGAGCAGGCCCAGTAAAATTCCATGATAGAAATTCTCTTTTTGTTCTTTTCTCACTGCTGTATCACGGATACTAATGGTTTTTTTCAGCCAGAAATTAAATTGCCTTTCAATTTCTTTCTCATCTGCCTGTACAAAGCTGCTGCAGAAACTATCCAATCTGGACGTATCTTTCTGTATCTCTTCCTGAAACCATTCCTGAATCTGCTCTGAAAATATTTTGCGGATTTCCTGATTCGGTATGACAAGCCGAAAAATCTCTCCTTCCTTTCCCCGATGGGTCAGGTAGCCTGTGGTATAAAGTACACTCCAGAGATTCTCTGTGTTTTGGTATAATTCACGATAAGTTAATTCCTGATTTATCTTTTTGGAAATACTTTCGCCGGCAATCAGGCCCTCAATTTCCCTGCGTGTGTTCTGCTTTGCCATATTTAAAAATTTCCGGATAATATCGTTTCCGCTGGTATTGATCCAAAATGCTCTGGGAACAGCTTCCGGCTCTGCCCGCAGCAAATCAATATAATTGATCACATCCCAGGGACAGTAAACATCTGCACGCCCCATCTGATAGCCGTTATACCATTCCTTCAGCAGCGGATACGATTCTTCAAAGCTGTAATACGCAAGCATGGCGCGGACTTCATCATCCGTAAATCCAAAATATTCCCCAAACCGGATATCAGAAACAGAGTAGATTTTAAAATTATTCAACCCGGTAAAAATACTTTCTTTGGCAACTCTCAAACAACCGGTCAGCACTGCAAAATAGAGACTTTCATTGCCTTTCAGCGCCCGGCTCAGCAGATTTCCCAAAAGTCCGGCCATCTCGTCATAATATCCTGCGTGATATGCTTTTTCCAGAGGAACGTCATATTCATCAATCAACAATATCACTTTTTGCCCATAATGGCGGCAAAGAAATTTTGATAACTGAAACAGACTTCCCTTAAGCGTCTCCTCTGAAGTAATCTCGCCGCCCTTAAACTCTGAATCTGCCTGTGTCAGCCGACTATACTGCTGTTTCTCCTCCCCAGTCAGATGACTGCTGTTTCCTAAACAAGAAAACCGCCGGGCTTCACTGCTGAGCACAGACCACAGTGAGGCCGCCGCGCCTTCATAGCTGCGTGCCTGAATATCCTTCAGTGTAATGGAAATCACCGGAAATCTGCCCATATATTTTCGACATAATTCCTGTTCTCCCATAATTTTCAGACCATCAAACAATGTGCTGTCGCAGCCGTATTCAAAAAATGTTTTCAGCATATCCATATTCAGGGATTTTCCGAATCTTCTGGGACGGGTAAACAGATTTACTTTTCCCCAATGATACAATAATTCTTTTATCATCCCTGTCTTATCCACATAATAAAATTCTTCGGTGCGGATTTCCTCAAAACTCTCAATACCGACAGGAAGTTTTTTTCTGATATCCAAGTTTCCTCCTTACCGCATCATTTCCATCTGAAACTCTCTCATAATCTCATTGTATAATCCTGAGCTTTGGAGATAATTGCCGTAAACGGTCAGGGCAATAAATAAAATCAGGCCTACAGAAGAGCAGACAATCCCCGCAATTGCCATTCCTTTCCCCGTTCCTTTCTGAATCTGCAGAACCCCAAGCACAATGGAGACCACTGCCAGCGGAACGCAGGTGCACCACAGGCAGCAGGTAATCAGCGCCAGAATTCCGCAGACCATGGAAGCGATTCCAAAGCCGTACCCGGGCTGATTATAATTCTGCTGATAAGGCGGCTGGCTGAAATTGGGCTGATTGTAATTCCCCTGCTGCCAGTTATGGTCAGGCTGGGGGCTGCTTCCCTGCTGCCATTGGTTATTGTCTGACTGAGGGTTCTTTTCCGGCTGAGAGCCGTTTTCAAACATGTTATTCTCATCATTCATAAAACAATCCTCCTCTGATCTGTTCTGCCATCCGGCCGGACGGCATGTGGACTTTGCATTTTATTATACGCATTAACTGCACAACAGTCAAATCCTATCTTATTACTCCGTCATAAATTTCTCAACAAATTATTTGCCAAATGCAGATTATGTGTTAAAATACAGTGATAATTATTTTAGAAAGAAGGACAACTTTATGAAAATGAAACGAGAGGATATCCGTAACATTGCCATTATTGCTCATGTAGATCACGGCAAAACCACTCTGGTGGACGAGCTGTTAAAGCAAAGCGGCGTGTTCCGCGCCAACCAGGAGGTGCAGGAGCGTGTCATGGATTCCAATGATATCGAAAGAGAGCGGGGAATCACCATTCTTTCCAAAAATACCGCTGTTTTTTATAAGGATACTAAAATCAACATTATCGACACGCCGGGCCATGCGGACTTTGGCGGCGAAGTAGAACGGGTGCTGAAAATGGTCAACGGAGTCGTGCTTGTGGTGGACGCCTTTGAAGGCGCCATGCCCCAGACGAAATTCGTGCTGATGAAGGCCCTTGCCTTAGATCTTCCAGTCATTGTCTGTATCAACAAAATTGACCGTCCGGAGGCAAGGCCGGATGATGTGATTGACGAGGTACTGGAATTATTTATGGATCTGGACGCCTCCGACGAGCAGCTTGACTGCCCCTTTATTTACGCTTCCGCCAGGGACGGCTACGCTGTCAAAGATTTAAATGATGAAAAGAAAGATATGACCGCCTTATTTGAAACTATTCTGGAATATATTCCCGCACCGGAGGGCGACCCGGACGCCAACACCCAGGTGTTGATCAGCACCATTGACTACAATGAATATGTGGGACGCATCGGCGTTGGAAAAGTGGACAACGGCTGTCTGAAAGTCAACCAGGACGCCGTAGTGGTAAACCACCACGAACCGGACAAGCTGCAGAAAGTGCGGATCAGCAAGCTCTATGAGTTCGACGGACTGAATAAGGTAGATGTGACAGAGGCAAAAATCGGCTCTATTGTGGCTATTTCCGGAATTGCGGACATCCACATCGGAGATACCATCTGCGCGCCGGAGGCCCCCTGCGCCATTGATTTCCAGAAAATCTCCGAGCCTACCATTTCCATGAACTTTATTGTAAATGACAGCCCTCTGGCCGGACAGGAGGGGAAATTCGTCACCTCCCGCCACATCAGAGACCGGCTGTTCCGGGAACTGAACACAGACGTCTCTCTGCGGGTGGAGGAAACCGACAGCCCCGACAGCCTGAAAGTTTCCGGCCGGGGAGAACTGCATTTATCCGTTCTGATTGAAAATATGCGCAGAGAAGGCTATGAATTCGCTGTAAGCAAAGCGGAGGTTCTTTATCACAAAGACGAAAACGGCAAGAAAACAGAACCCATGGAGCTTGCCTATGTGGACGTGCCGGACGAATATACCGGAGCTGTCATTGAGAAATTAAGCCAGAGAAAGGGAGAACTGCAAAATATGGGGCCCATCAGCGGCGGCTATACAAGACTGGAGTTTTGCATCCCCTCCCGGGGCCTGATCGGATACCGCAGCGAGTTTCTCACAGATACCAGAGGAAACGGCATTATCAACACTATTTTCAATGGCTACGAGCTTTACAAAGGCGACATTGCCTACCGGAAACAGGGCTCCCTCATTGCCTTTGAATCCGGCGAATCAGTAACTTACGGCCTTTTCAGCGCCCAGGATCGGGGAACCCTCTTTATCGGCCCCGGGGAAAAAGTGTATGCCGGCATGATCATCGGACAAAGCGCCAAACCTGAGGACATTGAACTGAATGTCTGCAAAAAGAAACATTTAACCAACACCCGCTCCTCCAGCGCAGATGAAGCGCTGACGCTGACTCCGCCTAAAATCTTAAGTCTGGAGCAGGCATTGGAATTCATCGAAACCGACGAGCTTTTAGAAGTTACCCCCAAGAGCCTTCGAATCCGCAAACGGATTTTAGATCCCACTCTGCGTAAGAGAGCCGCCATGAAAAAATAAAAACGCAGGACTGCCTGTACTCATGCACACTGTTTGTTCCGAGCGCAGGCAATCCTGTATTTTTGCAGATCGAATGATAAATCATTCCTTATCTGCCCCTCATCTTCATCCGGTTTGCCAACAACCCCGCCGAAAAAAATGCCAGTGAAAACATGACAACCGCCAAATAAGATTTATATATCGCTCCTGCCTCGGAAAAACCGCTCACCTTCTGAATTTCCTCATTGGCAATCACATACCAGTAAGAAGGCACGAATCTGGCAATTTTCCTGGAGGTTTCCCCCATCACATCCAGAGGGACAAACACCCCGCCCAGGAAACTGAACCCCAGGCCAAATACATTGCTCATGGCATTCAGCACTGCCGTATTGTCGGCAAACTGAACTGCAAACCAGGACACGCACAGGGCGCAGACTGCAAACAACAGCGCATTAATGGCGCTTAATATCCCCTGGGCCGTAAACAGATAATTTCCAGTATTACATCCTGCCATCACCATAAACACTGCAAACACCGCAATCATATAAACCAGGCATCCCAGTAAAATCTGCAGGCTTTGCTGCAAATAAGGCACTGCGGAGCATTTATTTCTGGCAGACAGGTCTTTATTCTGAAATGTCTTAATTACCACTCCCACCCCCAGAATCATCATGGTTACAAACACATAGGGAATAAAATGGAAGAAATAATATCCCCTGGAGAACGACGGCCCCTTCTCCTGATTGAGAAATTCCACCTTCACCTTCTCTTTCATATCTTCCATGGCAAAATCCCCGGCGTCCTTCATTTCAAATCCTGCGCTCAGATACATATCCGCTGTTTTCAGAAAACTTTCCATATCATATTCCGCCAGATAAGAACTGCTGCTGCCCGGCACCGCCGTTCCATCCAACAGACGCTCTCTGTCCCCTGCGGCAAATTTTTCCGAAAAATCCTCCGGAATCACCAGCACGTAATCAATTTCCCCGTAATATATGGCGTCTTTCAGCGCTTCTGTTCCTTCCGGTATCTCTTTTATCTTATGGCTTTCCCCCAAATATTCTTCCAGGGCCGCTCCCAGCTCCCCCTGATCCCTGTTTTCCAGGGCAATCTCCAAAGAAATTCCGGTAAATTCCTCCTCTGCCTGCTCTTTCATCACTCCGCTCATCAGCAAAGTAAGGCTGAGATAAATGGCTGTATACATAATCAACTGGCCTTTGTTTTTATTCAGAATTTTAAAAAATACTTTAAACAGCTGCATACCGTTCCCTCCTTACCAGTAAAAACGATGCCATGCCTAAAACCAGAATCAGAACCACCATATTTCCCATACAGTGAAAATAAGGGCCCAGATTGTCATAAATATTCAGGCTGTACAGGGATTTGGCAATCAATGTGGCCGGATTCACCTGATTCAGCGCAGGCGCATACATTTCCACAATCCGCGCCATACTCTGAAACATCAGGCCGCTGAAAAAACTGGATACCAGCATAAAGCCGATGCAAAGCCCTTCTTTGACTCCGTATGAATACTTTCCCACAACCCCCACTAAAAATCCAATCATAATTCCCAGTGCGCTTCCAACCAGAGCCGTGAGAAACATCAGGCCGCCATGCTCTCCCAGCTCCACCCCCAGCACGAAGCTCAGGTAGCAAATGGAAAAAGCGGCGTATAGAAACTGCATGGTAATTTTCGCCGCCAAATCCGGAAGCAGCATACTCATGCGGCTGGCTCCTGCCACTGCACGTCTGGCTGCCAGGGACGTGGCGTCCGCCTTAAAATCTGTTGCAGCGCTCAGCCCGGAGGTGGCCCCCATCAGGCAGGTCATGGCAATCAGGGAATAAAAACCATCCAGCAAGCAGTCCATAGAGGCTTCTGTTACGCTTCCCGCCTTCAGATACCGGCACTCTTCCTCCAAACGGACAGCCGCTGCCTGTATTCCCGCAGGATTTTCCCTGCCGATGTTTGAAAAAGTGGCCTTTGCCCGCTGATACTGCTTCAGGAT
Source organism: Petralouisia sp. (assembly GCF_056822245.1). Taxonomy (NCBI): domain Bacteria; kingdom Bacillati; phylum Bacillota; class Clostridia; order Lachnospirales; family Lachnospiraceae; genus Petralouisia; species Petralouisia sp. The sequence goes on from NZ_JBQIOP010000001.1 coordinate 13,721, forward strand.
AGAATTTAATATGGTCTGATTCACCCCCTGCTCTGCCACAATCAGGGTGACGTCTCCCGTATCCGGTTCTTCACAAAAGACTCCCTCCACGTTTCCCTCTTTCAAAAGCTGTCTGGCTTTCTTATATTCTGCCGTCTGCACTTTCACTAGCTCGCTGTCCTCCTCCAGACCTTTCAGCAGCCGGCCAAAGGCGCCGTCCTCCTGTTCCGACGCATATGCCACCGGAATCCGGCGGAAAATCACCTGCTCCTCCACATAACCGCCGAACGTCATTTGAAACAGCGTTCCCAAAACAACGGGAAATATCACGTTCCAAAACAGCACCAATTTGCACCGCACAGACTGAAATATACTGTACTTATATAATCTGAAAAACATGTTCTTCCTCCTGTCTATTCCTTCCAAGCGTTATTCTGCAGAATCCCGCAGCTCCTTTCCGGTGATTTCCAGAAACACATCATTTAACGTAGGCAGCTCCGAATAGACCCTGCCGAATCCAATCTCACGTTTCCCGAAATAGTCCAGGATATGCACCAGATTGTGTTTCCCGCCGCTGCACCTGATTTCCAGCATTCCTTCCCGGTAATCCACCTTATAAACATGGCGCAGCTCCTTAATTTCCTCCAAGTGAAACGGCAAAAGCCCCGCCGCCTCCAGGTGAATTTTCTCACCTGTCTTAATCATTCCCTTCAGCTCTTCACTGGTTCCAAAAGCAACGCACCTTCCCTTATCCAGAATGGCAATCCGGCTGCAGATTTGCTCCACTTCTTCCATATAATGGGAGGTGTAAATGACTGTGGCCCCCTTCCGGTTCAGCTCCTGAATTCCTTCCAGAATCCGGTTCCGGCTCTGGGGATCTACGGCCACCGTAGGCTCATCCATAATAATCAGCTTTGGCTTATGGGCTATGCCGCAGGCAATGTTCAGTCTCCGAAGCAGCCCGCCCGACAGCTTTTTAGGATAAAATTTCCGGAAATCTTCCAGTCCGGAAAAGACAATGGCTTCCTCCACATACTGTTTCCGCAGTTTTTTATCCCCAATGTACAGCCCGCAGAAATAATCAATATTTTCCTGCACCGTCAGCTCCTCAAACACAGCCACATTCTGCAGCACAACGCCGATTTTCTTCTTGATCTCATAACTGTTGGGCTGTATCTCCTCCCCGAATACCTTCACGCTTCCTTTATCAAAGTACAAAAGCGCAAGAATGCAGTTAATGGCCGTGGTCTTTCCTGAGCCGTTAGGCCCAAGCAGTCCGAAAATCTCCCCTTCCTCCACCGTCAGCTTCAGATGATCCAGCGCAATCAGTTCTTTGTACCGTTTTACCAGATTGTCTATTTCTATAACAGTTCCCATATCCGTCACCTATTCCTTTCCCTGTACTGCTCCTTTTCGGATATTTTAATTCTAACAGGAAACGCCCCGCCAAAACAGTGCCATGCGTCACTCATTTTCATGACAATTGTCATATCCGTTCAGATTGTGCTATAATAGCTATACTACTCCGGCGGAACACAGGTTTACGCTGCAGACTGCCGTCTCATTCACGGAGGAACCTGAACATGATATCTTTATTGGATAAACTGATACTTTTTATCTGCTGCACGCTGCTTTTATTTACACAAATGCCCGCCGCCGGTCTGTTTCATATACTGGCCATTCTGTCTGCCATTACTTTCACCTGCTTTTGCGGCTGCTGCAATGCAGACTGCCTGTTCTGGCAGGATCTTGCCCGGCAAAAACAGCTTTTGCTGACAGGACTGTGGCTGCCCTTTGCGGGACTAAGCCTGCTTTTTGCAGAATTCGGGTGTTTTCTGCCCCTTTTATTCTACGAAATGGCGATTGTTTTTCCCATTTCCTCCCTGTACCGCCCCGGGCTTACGCCTGCGAAAACAGAAGCTTCGGCTCTGCCCCAGAATCCTTTGAACAATCCAATGAAAAGAACTGCCGCCTTCCTGCCTGCCGCCTTCCTGCTCCCTTTTTATTCCCTGAAGGATTTGTCTCCCTTTTGTCCCTGGATTGTTCTTTTTTTCTTTCTGCTGTCATGGGTTCTGGCTTTTAAAACAGCAAAGCTTTGCAGAATGGAAGAAAATTTCCGTTTTCTCAGAGACAGCGCCACAGAATACAACCTGCTCCTTCAGCAGAAAAATAAAGATTTGATTGTGAAGCAAAACCATGAAATCCACATTGCCACCTTAAAAGAACGAAACCGGATTGCCCGGGAAATCCACGACAACGTAGGCCATATGCTTTCCCGTTCCATTCTGCAGGCCGGCGCCCTGGCTGCCGTCAATCAGCAGGAGCATCTGAAAGAGCCGCTGCATGCCCTGACCCTGACTTTATCAACCGCCATGACCTCTGTCCGTGAAAGCGTTCATAACCTGCATGACGACTCCGTCGACCTGAAAGGGGCTGTTTTGGAGCTGACCTCTGATTTTTCAGATTATCAGGTGCATCTGGATTATGATATGGGGCATTACGTGCCTGCTTCCGTAAAATACTGTTTTATCTCCATTGTAAAAGAAGCCTTGTCCAACATCGCCCGGCACAGCAACGGCAATGAAATTTTTCTAACCCTGCGGGAGCATCCCAGCCTGTACCAGTTGATTATCAGGGACAATGGAACCAATATCCGCCAAAACCCTTCCGGAATGGGAATTGAAAATATGCAGGAACGGATCAAACAATTAAAAGGCAATTTTTCCCTGTCTGTAAAAGACGGATTCCAGATTTTTGCCGCCGTTCCCCGTGAAAATCATTAAAAAGGAGTTTGTTATGAATATTATTATTGTAGATGACGATCCATTTGTTTCCCTCTCTTTGAAAACCATCCTGGAGGCTTCCGGGGAAATCAAAGTTTTAGAAATCGGAAATAACGGAACAGAGGCTGTGGCCCTCTATGAAGCCTGCCGCCCGGAAGTCCTTCTGATGGATATCCGTATGGATGAAATGACTGGTTTAGAAGCCGCCGAGGTTATTTTAAAGCAGCATTCAGACGCAAAAATTTTGTTTCTCACCACATTTCTGGATGATGAATACATTGTCAAGTCCCTGATGCTGGGCGCAAAAGGATATATTTTAAAACAGGATTTTGAAAGCCTGCTGCCCTCTTTAAAAGCTGTGGCCAAAGGACAGAACGTATTCGGAAATGAAATCATCACCAGGCTTCCTGATTTCCTTGCTCCTGCAAGCCGCTCCCAATATGACTATTCCGCCAGGGGAATCACCGGCAAAGAACTGGAAATCATTGAACTGGTGGCCGGCGGGCTCAGCAACCGGGAAATTGCCGGACAGCTTTACTTAAGTGAAGGAACTGTCCGGAATTACCTGAGCTCCATTTTGGAAAAACTGGAGCTTCGGGACCGCACCCAGCTTGCCGTCTTTTATCTGACCACATAAACCTTGGATTTTTCAAGCGCATTCTCTTAACAGGACCTGAAGAATCATAATATGGTATTCTTCATCCATAATAATCCGCTCAAGCACCCGGTTGACGCAATCGTCCCTGATTACTTTTATATGCATCCGGTACTGGCTGATGGCCGCTTTCTCCGCTTCAATATCAGCCAGTATCATTTTCCTGGCATTTTCTGAAAGACTCAGAAAGCCCGGCGTCCACATCACATTTCTGCCATTTTGCTGTTTTGCAACAAAATCCACCGTTCCGCCCAACAGAAAAATCATTTCTCCCAATTTCTGCAAATGCATCATTTCTGCCATGGCAATTCCCAGAATTGTTTTGGCCAGAGGACATTTTTCGCAGGATAACCGGTTTTCATTATTAATGTACTGGGTAATTGCAGACATCTCAGAGGTGGCTCCGCAGTAATCTGCACTGAGCAGATTTGCATACGTCTGGTTCTTAGCCCTGACCTGAATCTCAGGATAAGGTAAATCTGCCATAATCGGCTTCACTCCCGCAAAACTGCAGGAATTTACAAGTATGTTTTGATTTGCTTCCATAGCTGCACGCTTCTTTGCCCTATCTTTTCTATTAGTATATTACAATTTCAAGATAACGTGCGAGTGTGTTTGGAAAATGCTCTATTTGGCAAAATACAATTTCACGTTAAAAATGACTGTCTATAAATATCGAACATTACTTTCGGTACTTAGAGACAGCCATTTCTCAATTCTTAATAGCGGAAGAGGGATTTGAACCCCCGACACCACGGGTATGAACCGTGTGCTCTCGCCAACTGAGCTATTCCGCCATATTCTGTTGTTCCTGCAGTTTCCTGCAAAATGGGACCTACAGGGCTCGAACCTGTGACCCTCTGCTTGTAAGGCAGATGCTCTCCCAGCTGAGCTAAGATCCCATGGTATTTGCAGTACTTTTGTTCTTCCTTATTGCCGACTGCTTGACTATTATAATACGAGTTTGGAACAAAAGTCAATAGTTTTTTACAAAATTTTTCTAATTTTTTTCTTCCTTCTTTTTCCCCGGCAAAAATCCTTGAAATTTCGCCTTTTACCATCTACAATATCTCTGGGGGTTGCTGCATTGAGAACTACAACTACAAGATACGGTATAATTTCTATTTACAAAATATTGTATCCTGTATGTTTACTTCTTAATGCAACAGCCCCATACGCTGAAATAAAGGAGAACTCTTATGAATACAAATCAAACCTTTCGGTTGGTAGCCCTGGACTTAGACGGCACTCTGCTGAATTCAGAAGGAACAATATCCAATGAAAATAAGGCCGCCATTCAAAATGCTGCACAGCGGGGCGTTTCCTTTGCCATTGCCACTGGCCGCCCCTACTGCGGGCTTCCCCATACTATCATAAAAGAGCTTGGTATCCGCTATGCCATTACCACAAACGGAGCCGGAATTTACACAATCCCCGACAAAGAATGCCTGGCGGAGCACTGCATGCCTGCAAACCTGGTTATTGATATTCTTAAACAGCTGCTGAAACTGGAAATCCACATGGATTTGTTCATTCACGGGGACGCTTATACCCCCGCCCAGTGCCGTGAAACTCTTAAAAAGATTACCGTTCTTCCGGACTCTTTGAAAAAATACATTATTTCCACCCGGGAACGTCTGCCGGACGTCCTTGCTTTTCTCCGTGAAAACCAGTTCCCCGTTCAAAAACTGACCCTGAACTTCATGACCAATCCGGACGGAACCTGCAAAGACCGAAATGAAGCCATCCAGATTCTAAGCCAATATCCTGAAATCCATTTTCTTTCCGGCGGTTATGAGAACCTGGAATTTACATATGCCGGAATTACCAAGGCCAAAGGCTTGTCTCTTCTCTGCAGACACCTGAATATTCCTATAGAACAGACCATTGCCTGCGGAGACAGCGAAAACGATCTGGATATCATAAAAGCAGCCGGGCTGGGCGTTGCCATGGCAAACGCTCCGAAGGACATCCGCTGTCAGGCTGACGCCGTCACTTTAAGCAATGAGGAACACGGCGTTGCCGTTATGCTGGAAACATATTTGGGACATGTAACAGAGTAATTTCCAGATAGAATTTTTTATCATAAAGGCCAGAGGCACGTGCGGAATTATTTACGACAGCGCTATGGAATCACTGTCCTGATGTTTAGTACTTTATTCATAAGTTTTGAACTGTTTTCACATTTTTTTCTTATATTTTTCACAAAATATTGACAATTCGGGAACTAATATGATAAATTATTACTGGACAGCATTTTACATCATTACTGTCAAATAGACCAAAAATAGGAAAGGAACATGCGTTATGAAGGAAGGAAGAAAAAGCAACAAAATTGTAAGTCTTGTACTTGCAGCAATTATGATGGTTTCCGTGTTTGCTGTTTCAACACCTGAGCAGGTGCAGGCAGCCGGGGAACTGAGTTTTAAGGGTAGCGGCACATCAACTGTAGCAATAACAGATGATGAATGCGCATATGTCACTGGAAAAGAAAATTACATTAAATTCAAACCATCTAAGACAGGTTATGTTACTGTTACTATTAAGAACAATTCTACTGCTGCAAGCGGCGGCGCAGCAGGATTTTTAACTTTTTGCAACGGAAGCAAAAGTCCCCTTGGTCAGAATCAGGAATATTTTGACACCATCGGAGAAGGTTCCCGTTATTACACCAGAACATACGGCGTAAAAAAAGGAAAAACGTACTTCTTTAAAATTAAAAGTGTTGGCGGTGTAAAGATTACTGCAAAGGCTGTTTCTGTCAAAAAAGGCACTAACAACAGCAGATCCAAGGCAAAGACCCTTGGAAAAAATAAAACTGCAAAAGGCGTTATTATCGCTGGAGAAAACAAAGCAGACTGGTATAAAATCAAAGTTACCAAAAGACAGCAGGTAAAAATCAATTACAATGTTAAGACAAACGGCGCTCAATATTCCAATGGTACAGTTAGTTATTACAATGGACTTAAAATTGCGCTTTATCAGAAAAATGGAAAACCCTTTGCTGACGGCAACAATTATTATGCTTTAGCTAATGTTAAGAATCCAAAGGACGTAGATGGACCTTATTATCTCTATAACAGCTATACTTATAAAAAATCTGGTATTGATCCAGGAACCTACTACATCAAAGTAGAACGTTACAATAGAACTTCTTCTGGTTACTATACCATTAAATGGAAATAATATTGCACTACATAAAGCAGCAGATAATCTCTGCTGCTTTACTTTTATTTTCTTCTAAACAGACGCTTTGCGTCTTAACTTCTGTCAAAAATGGTCAAAAGAATTTGATTATTTTGCCCTTCAGACAATTATTCTACCACTTGTTTTCCGAATATTCTGAAATACTCCTCCGCTTTCTGCAGAGATATCTCCAGTTTTTTCTGAAGCCTTTCTATGATATCTGAATCTTGAAGTTCAAATTCTATTCCTGTTTCTATAATTTCTGCTGCCCTTCCTTCCATTCTCCCTTCAAGCCTTCCTTCTTTTTATCGTTCTGTCCAATATAATCTCTAGCAAATGAAAGAAATCTTTATTCTTTTTATGATGGAAATTCAACAGGACATTCCTAACACTACAGCGAACTTTTTATATTTGGATACGGACAGAACTACCGGACTGCCCTTTGGCACACAAACTGGGCAGTGTTCCAGCGAACTAACTGCCAACTGCGGCTAAGGAGTTCCGGAAGCCGTCACTCCTAAAGTCTCCGTAAGCAGTGGATTTCGCCTCCACACAATACGCCCAGGAACCGTTTGCTTAGCCAAAGGGCAGTCCGGTAATTCTTGTGCATCGAAATATAGATTGTTCGCTCTAGACTGTATCGTCAGCATTCTGGAATCGTTTACATATGGTTCCACTTCCTGGGGAATGTCTAACATCCCGTGCAGAGTAACTGCTCCGTCCCAGGGTTCTTCTCCGTAATATTACTCCGTCGGTTAAATATCGCAGTAGATTACGCAGAACATATCTTCATATACAAGGCAGAAGATTGGGCTGTAGCGAAAGCTGCAGCGATTGATGGGGGTCTGCCTCGCTTTATCAGGTACAACGCAGCAGATGGAGGTTTTTGCAAATAAGATACTATGATATTTAGTGTCTGCTCATTGAGCAACTTTTTTTCAGCTTGATAAGACCTGCTCCATTGCAGCGTTTTTCGGTGCTGAAAAATCTTTCAATTTCTATTTTGTCCGTTTTTTGGATTTTGCAAGCGCAAGGTATTCTTTTCCTGCCACCCTCCGGTAAGTACGGGGCTTAGCCCATGGATGACAGTTCTTATGAAAATAGTCAATCATATCCTCAAGTTTCCCACGCGCTTCATTGAGAAGAGAAAAATCCTGTGGATATCTTATGTTGGATGGAGGGCAGGCGGCATTAAGAATCTCTGTTCCAAGATGTTCAACGTCATCTGAGCGTGTATTGGCAGCCTTTGCATTTTTACTTTCGTTCTTGGGTTCATGCTCTTTGGTAACACCGCTGGTTTCAAGGATGTACTCGTTTACTTCCAGTTTCTTGCGCTTCTGAATAATCAAAACACCAAGGGCCATTCTAAAAGGAGTCGCCGGATGGCCTGTTTTGGAGGGGAACATTGCCGCATATTTTGTTTCCATTCTGCTCCATGGAATGGCATGGGCCAACCTGATCCACTCATTATTAGGATCGAACTCCATACCACATGACTGGTTGAAGTCAAACAGTGTAATTTGACGGTTTTTACGTTTTTCAGGAATATATATAAGCTTTGGGCCTCCAAAATGCAACGTTTTTTGCCGGAACGTTAATTTACATCTGCATTTATCATATACAAAACTCTTATAAAATCTACTGTTTATCAGTGTTTTTAGTTAATGAGCATACACTATATTAGCTTGAGGTTATAAAAATAGCAGAGGCTCATTATAATCCCCTGCTATTTCTGTACTAACATAATAAATTGATTTTTTGAAAAACTCTCAACGTCATTGAGAGTTTTTATCCTCATTCACCATTTCCGTTAATTCCTCAAGTTTCTTTTGTAAGATTTCCTTGCTGATTAGTTTCGTCCTATATTCGGAAATCATGGTTGGACTCATATTCCGGCTCAGAGCATATTCAACAACGTCCTCGTCCTTACTCTTGCAAAGAATAATGCCAACGCTGGGATTTTCGTGGGGCTTCTTTACATCCCGGTCTAACGCTTCAAGATAAAACTGCATTTTTCCCAAGTATTCCGGTTTGAAATCATCAATTTTCAACTCAATTGCAACAAGGCATTGTAGTTCCCTATGAAAAAAGATTAAATCCGTATAATAGTCGTTCTTTCCTACTTGAAGATGATATTCTTCTCCCATAAAAATAAAATCCCTGCCAATTTCCAGTAAAAACTTTTTCATGTTCTTCAAAATGGCCTTTTTCAAATCATATTCCCTATAAGGCTCGGGCAGATCTAAAAACTCCAACATATACATGTCCCTGATTATGTTCGCAGGCGCAGCCTGGGATATGGCGGAAGGCGCCTTACCATCTGATAGCATTAAACGCTCATAATATCCGCTGTCAATCTGCCGTTCCAGTTCTTTTGCTTTATACTTTTCCCGAGAGGCCAGCTTCAAATAGAATAATCTCTCTGCATCCGATTTTGTCTTTGACATGATATGCAAATTATTTGACCATGTATTTTCTCTTAGCAGAGTTCCTAACTCTGGCTTGTCACAATAAGTTTCAAAGAACTGCTTCATGCGCCAGATATTCTGTGGGGAATAGCCTCTAATCCCTGGTTCCTGCGTCAGAATGTATTCAGAAAGTGCCTTTACGGTAGAGCGTCCCCAGCCATCCTGCAAGGCTTTATTGGAAACAAATTCTCCAATCCTCCTCCGCTTTCTGTAAGGATATCTCCAATTTTCTTTGCAGCCTTTCTATGATATCTGAATCTTGAAGTTCAAATTCTATTCCTGTTTCTATAATTTCTGCTGCCCTTCCTTCTTTCCTTCCCGCAACTCTTCCCTCTTCCGCTATTTCCTCAAACAATGTACACATTTTCCCTTCCCCTTTCTCAAATGCATGATAATCTATCTTAGCATTGGCTGCTCCCGCCACTGCCATCAGCACTGACTTCTCCGTGTTGTGTTCCTCACAGTAAAAAATGGCCCTTTCTTTCGCTTCCTTGTTATCGTTCTATCCAGTTATAATTTCCAGTAAATGAAAGAAATCTTTATTCTTTTTATGATGGAAATTCAACAGGCTATTCCTAACACTACAGCAAACTTTTTATATTTGGATACGGACAGAACTACCAGATTGCCCTTTGACACACAAACTGGGCAGTGTTCCAGCGAACTAACTGCAGACTGCGGCTAAGGAGTTCCGGAGAGCCGTCACTCCTAAGTCTCCGTAAGCAGTGGATTTCGCCTCCACACAATACACCCAGGAACCGTTTGCTTAGCCAAAGGGCAATCCGGTAATTCTTGTGTATCGAAATATAGATTGTTCGCTCTAGACTGTATCGTCAGCATTCTGTAATCGTTTACATATGGTTCCACTTCCTGGGGAATGTCTAACATCCCGTGCAGAGTAACTGCTCCGTCCCTGGGTTCTTCTCCGTAATATACCACCGCTGTGATCACTGGCTTAAATTTATCTGTCTTTTTCATCTTTGATAGATATTCATCCGTGCCTAACTCTTTTCCATTCTGGTATTTTACTGCATTACTGGTGTACTGTTAATCCTACGCTCTATCTTTTCTAATATTTTTATACACGCTGCCCGCTGAATTGTCTGAAATATTCTTCCGCTTTCTGTAAGGATATCTCCAATTTTCTTTGCAGCCTTTCTATGATATCTGAATCTTGAAGTTCAAGTTCTATTCCTGTTTCTATAATTTCTACTGCCCTTCCTTCTTTTCTTCCCTCCATTCTTCCCTCTTCTCTCCCTTCAAGCCTTCCTTCTTTTCTTCCCTCAAGCCTTCCTTCTTTCCTTCCCGCAACTCTTCCCTCTTCCGCTATTTCCTCAAACAATGTACACATTTTCCCTTCCCCTTTCTCAAATGCATGATAATCTATCTTAGCATTGGCTGCTCCCGCCACTGCCATCAGCACTGACTTCTCCGTGTTGTGTTCCTCACAGTAAGAAATGGCCCTTTCTTTCGCTTCCTTCCTCGTTATCGTTCTATCCAATATAATTTCCAGTAAATGAAAGAAATCTTTATTCCTCTTATCATGGAAGTTCAACAGGCTATTTCTGGCCTGTATCAGCAGCATTCTGTAATCGTTTACATATGGTTCCACTTCCTGGGGAATGTCTAACATCCCGTGCAGGGTAACTGCTCCGTCCCAGGGTTCTTCTCCATAATATACCACCGCTGTGATCACTGGCTTAAATTTATCTGTCTTTTTCATCTTTGATAAATATTCATCTGCATCCAACTCTTTTCCATTCTGGCATTTTACTGCATTACTGGCGTACTGTTTCTGGTATGCGCTGTAATCATATCCCATGACACGCATCGGCATGGCATAATGAATATGACTCTGGGATTCCATCCCAAGCATCATAAATTCCACGCCCCTAGCGGCAGAGTTCTTTCTGACCTTAATATTGTCTCTGGATGCTTTCACACTCTCGGCATACTTTTTATGCTCCAGGATCAGAGATTCTTCCGAATCAATGTCTGCCAGTTCTTCCGGCTCAATCATCTGCTTACCATCAAACAAAAGGGCATTGAACAGATCTGCAAACTGTTCGTTATTCCTCCAGTAATTCTTCAGCACAATATCCGGCTTCAATTCCGGCTTTCTTTTTTTCACTCCGTATGTTCCCCTTTTCTGATTTCATTCTTATCTCCTCTTTTGTTTTGATTTTCTCGGTATCGTTAATCCTATGCTCTATCTTTTCTAACAATTTTTTATACAGTCTGCCCGCTGAATTGTCTGAAATATTCTTCCGCTTTCTGTAAGGATATCTCCAATTTTCTCTGAAGCCTTTCTATGATATCTGAATCTTGAAGTTCAAATTCTATTCCTGTTTCTATAATTTCTGCTGCCCTTCCTTCTTTTCTTCCCTCCATTCTTCCCTCTTCTCTCCCTTCAAGCCTTCCTTCTTTCCTCCCTTCAAGCCTTCCTTCTTTCCTCCCCTCAAGCCTTCCTTCTTTCCTCCCCTCAAGCCTTCCCGCAACTCTTCCCTCTTCCGCTATTTCCTCAAACAATGTACACATTTTCCCTTCCCCTTTCTCAAATGCATGATAATCTATCTTAGCGTTGGCCGCACCCGCCACTGCCATCAGCACTGACTTCTCCGTGTTGTGTTCCTCACAGTAAGAAATGGCCCTTTCTTTCGCTTCCTTCCTCGTTATCGTTCTATCCAATATAATTTCCAGTAAATGAAAGAAATCTTTATTCCTCTTATCATGGAAGTTCAACAGGCTATTTCTGGCCTGTATCAGCAGCATTCTGTAATCGTTTACATATGGTTCCACTTCCTGGGGAATGTCTAACATCCCGTGCAGGGTAACTGCTCCGTCCCAGGGTTCTTCTCCATAATATACCACCGCTGTGATCACTGGCTTAAATTTATCTGTCTTTTTCATCTTTGATAAATATTCATCTGCATCCAACTCTTTTCCATTCTGGCATTTTACTGCATTACTGGCGTACTGTTTCTGGTATGCGCTGTAATCATATCCCATGACACGCATCGGCATGGCATAATGAATATGACTCTGGGATTCCATCCCAAGCATCATAAATTCCACGCCCCTAGCGGCAGAGTTCTTTCTGACCTTAATATTGTCTCTGGATGCTTTCACACTCTCGGCATACTTTTTATGCTCCAGGATCAGAGATTCTTCCGAATCAATGTCTGCCAGTTCTTCCGGCTCAATCATCTGCTTACCATCAAACAAAAGGGCATTGAACAGATCTGCAAACTGTTCGTTATTCCTCCAGTAATTCTTCAGCACAATATCCGGCTTCAATTCCGGTTTTCTTTTTTTCACTCCGTATGTTCCCCTTTTCTAGTACATCGAATAATTAAGAACTGCCATTTTCACTTGTCTATGGTTAAATATGATTGATGAACAGAACTTATCTATTACTCCCACAGTCATATCCTCCTGATACGAAGCAATTCTGCATATTTTAATAATCTCCCATATCCTTCCGATTCCATATCCCTGCCATTTACACTCAGAATTCCTTCCAAACGCCGGGTTCCGTAACCTGCTTCTGAAAAAATGATTTCCGCTTCCTCCATTTTACCCAACCGAATTAAATCGCAGATGCTTCTCTCCACATCATAAATAAGATAGCTGCCAAAAGCTGTATCCACTTTCTTCTGGGCGATGGAATAGTAATTCCGGGAAAAGTAGTGTCTCTCCACAGGAAAATTCATCTTTATTGCACTTCGATCCGTTCTCTCTGTGGCGACTGCAAGGGTTTGCGGCTCCTGCTTTGCAGCTCCCTGGTAAAAGCAGGCGCTTTCCAGGCAGATCACTGCCCTGGGATTGCTCAGGGATACCTCAATGCACTTATAATCCGGCGGCTTCCTGGTTCCGCATCTTACCATCCAATAACAGCCATGGCAAATCTTCTCTAAATACTCCTCTTCTGTCAGGGCGGCAATCTGCCGGTTTGTGAATCCTTCTTCCAGAAGCTCTCTGGTTCCGATATAGCCGGTATATTTCTCATATAATCCTTCCAGCTTACAGTACGTGCTGTTTCTCATTTTCATCCCCTCTGACTGCATTTTTTATTACACATATATTAGCATTTTTATATACACATGTCAATATCAATGAACTAAAAAGAACTGCCGGAAAATATCCTGTACCGTTTTGCACAAGTTATTGTTCGGCAGTTCTTTCAAAACTCTGCTTATTTAAAATATGCCACGCCGCTTTCAAACAGCTTCATATCCTGTTCTCCGTAGATATTTACAGCCACGCTCTGGCCCCGGCGTTCTGAATGGGCCATCTTGCCCAGAACTCTTCCGTCCGGACTTGTGATTCCTTCAATTGCCAGATAAGAACCGTTGATGTTCCACTCTTCCTCCATGGTAGGCATGCCTGCTTCATTGACATACTGGGTTGCCACCTGGCCGTTTGCAAACAGCTTGTCCAGCCATTCTCTGGGAGCAACAAAACGTCCTTCTCCGTGGGAGGCCGGATTGCAGTAAATTTTTCCTAATTCTGCCTGGGCCAGCCAGGGAGATTTGTCGGTTACCACTTTGGTATATACCATTTTGGAAATATGGCGGCCGATGGTATTGTAAGTCAATGTGGGAGAATCTTCGCTTTGCTGACGGATTTCTCCGTAAGGCACCAGGCCCAGTTTAATCAATGCCTGGAATCCGTTGCAGATGCCCAGCATCAGGCCGTCTCTCTGCTGCAGCAACCGGTTCACTGCCTCCGCCATTTTCTCATTGCGGAATGCGGTGGCAAAGAATTTTGCGCTTCCTTCCGGCTCGTCTCCGGCGGAAAAACCGCCTGGGAACATAATAATCTGAGACTGTTCAATGGCTTTGACAAACACATCCACAGAATCTCTGATATCTTCTGCGCTTAAATTCTTAAATACTTTTACAATGGCGTCGGCTCCGGCCCGTTCAAAAGCTTTGGCGCTGTCATATTCACAGTTGGTTCCCGGGAACACCGGAATAAATACCTTCGGCCTTGCCGTCTTATGTCTGCACACATAGATATTTTCCGTATGGAACACATCGGTTTCCAGTTCTTCTTTACGTTCCACCGCAACGGTTGGGAATACTTTTTCCAGTGTGCCGGTCCATGCGCCGATGGCCTCTTCCATGGTAATTACAGTATCGCCGTAAATAAATTTCTGCAGTTCATTTACCTCGCCGATGACCCTGCAGTAAGACAGATGTCCGCAGTCCGATTCTGACTGTTCATAATCCTTCATGGCTGCACAAACAGTTTCTTTTGCCAAATCCACTTTATCTGCGGGAACTTCCGCAATCAGCTTGCCAAAATGGGGCGCAAACATACAATCTTCGCATACATCCTGCTCCATGGTAACGCCCAGTTTATTTCCGAATGCCATTTTGCTGACAGCGGCTGCAATGCCTTTTCCGTCCAGGGCATAGGCAGATACAATGGCTTTCTGCTGAATCAGGGAATGAATGGCATCGTATAATTTCATCACCTGTCCATAAACCGGCAAATCATATTCATCTATGGCAATTTTAAATATCATAATCTTATTGCCCGGCTGTTTCAGCTCCGGCGTTATGATATCCTGCTCTTTCGCCACGTCCACGGCAAAAGACACCAGGGTAGGCGGCACATCAATATCATTGAAGGTTCCGGACATGGAATCTTTTCCTCCGATGGACGGAAGCCCAAAGCCAATCTGGGCGCTGTACGCTCCCAAAAGAGCTGCAAAAGGCTGGCTCCAACGGCTGGGATCTTCGCTCATCCTGCGGAAATACTCCTGGAACGTAAAACGTATTTTTTTATAATCTCCGCCTGCCGCCACAATCCTTGCCATAGATTCCAATACTGCATAAACCGCACCGTGATAGGGGCTCCAGGAGGACAGCTTTGGATCGAAGCCATACGCCATCATGGTAACCGCATCGCATGCTCCTTTGTCCACCGGAAGCTTCGCCACCATGCTCTGGGTTTCTGTCAGCTGATATTTTCCGCCGTAAGGCATCAATACGCTGCCTGCGCCGATGGAGCCGTCAAACATTTCTACGAGTCCTTTCTGGGAGCATACATTTAAATCAGACAGAACGGCAAGCCAGGCTTTTTTCACGTCTCCCGCTTCCAGGGCGCTGGCAACAGCGGGAATCTCTTTTTTCTCAAAGAAATTATCTTTTTTGGAAGGAATGTCCACAGACACCCTGGTTTCCTGGTGAGCGCCGTTGGTATTTAAAAATGCTCTGGAAATGTTTACAATTTCTTTGCCTCTCCATTCCAAAACCAGTCTTGGCTCTTCTGTGACCACCGCTACTTCAACGGCTTCCAGATTCTCTTCCCCTGCATAATCCAGAAACTGCCGCACATCTTTTGGAGCAACCACAACTGCCATACGCTCCTGGGATTCAGAAATGGCAATTTCCGTTCCGTCCAAACCGGCATATTTTTTCGGAACCTTATCCAGCTGAACCCGCAGCCCGTCTGCCAGTTCGCCGATTGCCACTGATACGCCGCCTGCGCCGAAATCATTGCATCTTTTAATCACATGGGCCACCTCTTCCCGGCGGAAGAGACGCTGAATCTTACGCTCTGTGGGCGGATTGCCCTTCTGCACTTCTGCGCCGCACACGGCGGTGGATTCTGTATTGTGGGCCTTGGAGGAGCCTGTGGCGCCGCCGATTCCGTCACGTCCGGTCCGTCCCCCCAGCAGAATAATCACATCTCCCGGATCGGAAGTCAGACGCTGAACCGCGCGTCTTGGAGCCGCTCCCATCACCGCGCCGATTTCCATACGTTTTGCCGCATAATCAGGATGATAAATTTCCTTTACATATCCGGTTGCCAGACCAATCTGGTTGCCGTAAGAACTGTATCCATGGGCCGCCTGCCGGACCAGTTTTTTCTGGGGAAGCTTGCCTTCCATGGTTTCTGATACGGAACGGGTGGGATCTGCCGCGCCGGTGACACGCATTGCCTGGTACACATAAGTCCGGCCGGAAAGGGGATCTCGGATGGCTCCGCCCAGGCAGGTGGCCGCGCCGCCGAAAGGCTCGATTTCCGTGGGATGGTTGTGTGTCTCGTTTTTAAAATTCACCAGCCATTCTTCGGTCTGCCCGTCCACTTCCACCGGAACCACAATGGAACATGCATTGATTTCATCGGATTCTTCCTGATCCTCTAATTTTCCTTCTTTTTTCAGCCGCTTCATGGCCATCAGCGCAAGATCCATCAGGCAGACAAATTTATCCTTCCGTCCCTGATACAATTCTTTATGGGTATTCTGATAATCCTCCCATGTGTCCATCATCGGCTGACGGTAGAATCCGTCCTGAAACGCAACCTCTTTTAATTCCGTAGAAAAAGTGGTATGGCGGCAGTGATCAGACCAGTACGTATCCAGCACACGGATTTCCGTCATGGAAGGGTCCCGGGTTTCTTCTTCTCTGAAATACTTCTGTATGTGCAGAAAATCTTTAAACGTCATGGCAAGTCCGAAAGAATCGTAGAGATTTTTCAAATCTGCTTCTGCCATACCGGTAAATCCGTCTAAAATCTTCACATCCTCCGGTTCCTCAAAAGATTCTTCCAGGGTCAGGGGCTTTTCCATGCCGGTTTCTCTGGAATCCACCGGATTGATGCAGTGCTTTTTGATTGCCTCTAACTGCTCTGCCGTCACTTCTCCTTCTATTACATATGTGGTTGCCGTACGGATCATGGGCTCTTCCGTTTCATTTAACAGCTTCACGCACTGTTCTGCGGAATCCGCCCGCTGATCGTACTGGCCCGGCAGATATTCCACACTGAATACCCGGGCATTCTTCGGGTCAAAGGTTTCTTCGTAAACATCATCCACCGGCGGCTCAGAAAACACCGTGGCCAGCGCTTTTTGGTATGTCTCTTCTGACAGATGCTCCACATCATAGCGGATCAGCACACGGACTCCGGTAACTGTCCGGATTCCCAGATAACTTCTGATTTCTGACTGCAGCTCTTTTGCCTGAATTGCAAAATCAGGCTTTTTTTCCACAAAAATTCGTCTTACGTCGCTCATAATTCCCTCCTGGCATTGGGCCGTCATGAAATACATACTGCATGTAATTCCGCGGCGGTTTGGGCTGATTTACAGTTTCATTATAAGTAGTATAACATGCTGAATTTAATTAGAACAATTAATATATTTAATTCTATTCATAAGTATTACTTATTTATTTTCTACCTTTTTTTCAAAAGACAATCTGTTTTCATTTCTATATTTTATCACATATTTTACCGGGAAGAAAGAAAAAGTATTCCTCTGTCATTGACATAATTATAATCTATGCTTATAATTATATTGGATTTTTACTTATAGTACTTCTGTTTTTCAGCAAGGAGGCTCTTATGGATATTAATTATGAACTGTACAAGGTATTCTATCAGGTGGCGTCTTCTCTCAGCTTTTCCGAGGCTTCCAGGAAATTGTTCATTTCCCAGTCGGCGGTGAGCCAGTCCATTAAAACGCTGGAGCGTAAGCTGGAGCAGCCTTTGTTTATCCGCAGCACCAAAAAAGTAAAGCTGACGCTTGCAGGCGAGCTGCTGTTAAAGCATATAGAACCTGCCGTCAACCTGATAGAGCGGGGCGAGCATCAGCTGATTGATTCCAGCACCCTTGGGCTTGGACGGCTTCATATCGGCGCCAACGACACGATTTGCCGTTATTTTCTGGCGCCTTTTTTAAAGCAGTTCCATGAAAAATTTCCCCAGGTGCCTATTAAAGTGACCAATGCCACTTCCCTGCGCTGTGCGGATTTGCTGACCCAGGGCAAGGTTGACCTGATTGTCACCAATTTCCCAAACTCAAGGCTCAGCAGTTCTTATATTCAGAAAACAGTTGCCTCTTTTACAGATGTGTTCATTGCAAATCCTGCCTGCTTTCCCTTTGAGCAGCAGACTGTTTCTTTCGCTGAACTGAATCAGTACCCCATTTTAATGCTGGACAAAAAATGCGCCACCAGTGAATTTCTGCAGCATTTATTTCTGCAGCGCCAACTGGAGCTGATTCCGGAAGCGGAGCTCAGCAGCAACGATTTATTAATTGATCTGGCCAAAATCGGAATCGGCATTGCCTTTATCCCTGATTACTGCCTGACCAAAGACATGACGGATCTGTGCATTCTTAAAACAGAAGAACCCATGCCGGCCCGCCGGATTGTGGCTGCCGTAAATCCCGGACTGCCCCTGTCCCCATCCGCCGGCGAATTTTTAAAATTATTACCTACATACTGTGAGGAGGATTACCATGAAATTTAAAATGTTTCACGAAAACTACAACGTACAGGATTTACAGAAATCCATGGATTTCTATCAGGAAGCCTTCGGCCTGACTGAAGTGCGCCGCAAGGAGGCCAAAGACGGCAGCTATATCATTGTATACCTGTCCAACGAAGAAAGCGATTTCTGCCTGGAATTAACCTGGCTCAAAGAAAAAGAAGGGCCTTACGATTTAGGGGAATGCGAATTCCATCTGGCGTTCCAGACGGACGACTATGAAGCCGCCCATGCAAAACATGAGGCTATGGGATGTATCTGTTATGAAAATCCTGCAATGGGTATTTATTTTGTATCTGATCCTGACGGTTACTGGTTAGAAGTGGTGCCGGTGAGAGACTGATTGCCGGGCAACTATTCTGTGTTGGGATACGGACAAAAAGTGCTGCCGCATTAAGAAACACAACTGCAAGATATGGTATAATTTCTATTTGCAAAATATTAAATCTTGTATGTTTACTTCTTAATGCAGCAGCCCTTTTTTGTATATCGAAGCCCTCTGCTGCTCTATTCTCTTTAAAACTGCTTTCTTCCCCTGCTGTTGGAAATGCCCATGGCTTCCCGGTATTTCACCACAGTGCGGCGGGAAATCACAATGCCTTCCTGCTCCAACCGTTCTTTCAGCTGCTGATCCGAGTAGGGAGCGTATTTATCCTCTTCTTCCATCAATTCTTTCAGCCTTTGCTGAATCCGTACCGCTGACATGTCCTCTTTTTCCTGAAGATTTCCGGACGGCTGCTTTAATCCTCTGGAAAAAAAATAACTGAAGGGATAAACGCCCCAGCTGCACTGCAGGTACTTGCCTTTTACGGCGCGGCTTATGGTGGATTCGTGGACGGACAGCCGCTCAGCGGCTTCCTTCATCATAAACGGCCGGAGGGATTTGGGCCCGTACAAAAAGAAGTCCCCCTGGACTTCCATCAGGCATTTTGCCAGATTAAGCAGCATAAAACCTCTCTTTTCGATGGCTTCCTGCACCTGTCTGGCCTGATGGATTTTCCCGTTCAGATATTCCCTCGCTTCTTTGCCGCAGTCTGTTTCCAGCATCTGCAGATATTCCTGATTTATCTGAATTCCAGGATAGGCATAACTGTTCTGCAGAATCTCAAACCGATCCTGAAATTTTACAATGGTTACGTCCGGAACAATGTAGCGCATCATTCCGCCGCTGTCAAACCCCTGGGCCGGCCTTGGATTCAGTTTTTTAATATTCTCTGCCGCTTTCTTCACCTGTTCCAGAGAAATCTTCATCTTTTTGGCAATGGCAGGAAGCTGATTCTTTCCCAGCAGCTCCAGATAATTCTCCGCCATGGCCCGTTCGGTCTCATACCCCTCCCCCAGCCGGTCAATCTGCCTTGTCATGCATTCTTTCAGGGAGCCTGCGCAAACTCCGGCAGGCTCCAGTCTCTTCATTACTTCCAGACAGGCAGCCGCTTCTTCTTCCGTTATCCCAAACCGGATGGCAGGCGCCTCCAGGCCTTCCGTATAATATCCGCTGGAATTAAGGGAATCGGCAATATATTCAAAGACAGCCATCTCGAGTTCCGAATATCCATTGCCGATGAGCTGAAGCATCAGCGCGTCTTTTAACGTCTCCCCCTCTTTTGCGCCGATATTATTCAGATAATCTTCTTTATCTCTCCGGTCATACTGGTAATACGTCCTGTTCTGCTCATCCAGGCTTGCCAGCCATTCCAATTTCCGGTCACGCTCTTTTCCCTTATCCTCTGCCGCAGCCTCTTCTATGTCCACAACCGGATTCTCCAGTGACAATTCCCGGATATATTCTGCCAATTCCTGGGCATTCATCTGAAGGATCTCAACCGACTGGAGCATTTTCTGGGGCATCATCTGCTTTTGACTTTGTTCTGATTGGATTCCCATAGGATTTCCCTCCGCTTATCTGAGAACTGTACCGAAATAATCCGTACCGTTCCTGACTTGTAATTATAAAAATTGTATCATTACGGAGAGTTTTTTTCAAGAAAAACCATCAGAGCCTGCCATTACTCGCCCACTGCAACATTTGTTCTCATGATTTCATACAGCCATTCCATATCCACATCACCCATCCGGATCTCTTCCTCGCCCCAGCGCAGCACATGACCTTTTTTCTCAGTCACCGGCTTCCACTCCGGCAGCCCTCTGCCATTGGGATTGCCGCTTTTTGCAAAATTGCATAAATACTCCGTCATCACCTCAGAAAGCATTTCATCATGGGCTGTAAAGGGCCGCCAGCAATTTTTTAAGGTGCCGAACCAGTACCAGAGATCACTGGAATGCCATGCGCCTCTTCCATCTCCGGGAAGCATACGGTCAAACAGCCAGGCGTAACTCTCCTGTTTTCCCTGAACGGCCTGCTTAGCGCACCAGTCTCTTGCCATCTGAAACAGCACAGGCGGCGCTATATCATGGCTTGTGCTGCCGAGCATATAGGGAATATTTTTCTGCCGCTGACTGCTGAGCGCCTCAGAAACTGTCTGAATAAGGTACACGCCGTCCACACACGGCCCGCATAACATTGGATTCCGGGGATTTTCAGATTTAACTGTGTTCCATGCCGCAAATAATTTCTCCACATCAATTTTGCGGAACTCCTCTAAGGTTTCACAGCCTGCAAGCTCCATCACCTTTTTCCAGAACCCATAATTGGTTTCCGGCGCCGCCTTTGCATCAAATACGGGGCTCACTCCGCCGCCGCTGCTCATTACGGCTTTTGCAAACAGGTTTTCTGCCAAAGGGCTGATGCAATGCTGCTGCACGCTTACAGCGCCTGCGCTCTGTCCCATAATCGTGATATTTTCCGGATCGCCGCCAAATGCTTTAATATTGGCTTTGACCCACTGAATTGCCGTCAGCTGATCATATAATCCATAATTTCCTGTATGCCCGGCCTCTTCTTTCAGCTCCGGCAGGCATATAAAGCCCAGGGGCCCCAACCGATAATTCAAGGTAACTCCGATTACGCCTTTGGCCGGCCAGATGGGGCCGTCAAAATGTTTTTCATGGCCGCATCCGCCTGTAAAGCCGCCTCCATGAATGTACACAAGCACCGGCAGCCTGCTTTCTACCGCTGTATCACTGGGCGTCCATATATTTAAAAATAAACAGTCTTCACTGTAAGTATAACGTTCCCCTTTACGGAATTCCTGATAGTAAAAGGCTTTTTCCAACATCTTTCCTTCATCGTAAAACGCCCGTGGCTGATAACTGCAGTTTCCATACTCTGTTGCATCATAAATGCCATCCCAGGCAGTTACCAGTCTGGGATATTCAAAGCGTCCGGCCGTTCCATAACGGATTCCTTTAAATGCAATCACTCCCGGCCGCTGTTCTGCGGCGCCCCGGATTTCACCGCAGGGCGTCTTGATTTGCGTTTTCATGTTCCCGTTCCTCCTTTTTATAATCCAAAGATCCGCCGGGCATTTTTCCAGCAGATTTGCTCATACGCCTCAGCGCTTAATGCTCCGCTGCCGACCTGCTCCTCCAACCATGCTCCCAAAGGAAACACCATTTCATTGTTTATCATATCAGTTGCAAAAAACAGACGTCCGGCATAAGTTTCCAAAAATTGAATACCGAATTTGGGATCGCGCATAATGGCCTGTCCGCCGCTGTTTGCACTCAAATCTCCGTAAAGATTGGGATATTTTGCAAATAATGCAGGGACGCGTCCTCCCGGCGCAACCGGCCCCTCTCCCCAACGGTTTCTCTCTTCTTTTGCCTTTGGCGCATCCGCGCTTATTTCAATCCAAAAAGTCTGGCTGTGTCCTAACACTGTCAGATTCGGGTATTTCTGCAGCATTTTTTCCAAAAGGGGAAGCCCTGGTTCATCCACTACCCCGTAACTGTATCCCTCTTCCGGGCTCATATGAAGCAGCACCGGCAGTTTCAGTTGTTCCGCCGCCGCAAAAACAGTTTCCAAAAAGGGATGATCCAGTCTTTTATTGAGCATCAGCTCGCCGATTCCCACCGCCCCCTGGGCTTTATATTCTGAAAGCCTGCCGAAAACAGTATCAATATCCTTTTCATCCAGATTGCACATCCATGCAAATTTGTCCGGAAACCTTTCACTGACGGCTCTGACCTCTTCATTATTAGAAAAAGGCGTATTTTCCCCTCCGGACATCAGAACCCCCTTTTCAATTCCCAGCTCTTCCAAATGGGGCAGCATATTCTCTGCGCTTGAAAAAAACATTTTGCCCTGTTTCGGAAGCTGATGTAACGTCAAATGTAAATGCAAATCAATTTTTTTCATATTTTTCCCGCCGCCTGCTTAATTCTTCATACATCTGGTTTGTAGTCTTTAAATCCAGATTAAAAATCAGACCGATGCCAATCAGCTCCAGGATGCAGGTAAGCACCGGAACTGCATTGCAGAGATAATAAATGCCTGTAACGGCTGCGTCTGACTGCACCACATTGCTGCCGGAAACATATCCGATGAAGCTCAGGCCCGCCGCTACGCCGGCCGATGCAACCGTGCTTCCGATTTTACGGCTGAATGTATATAAAGAATACATCGAACCGTCGCTTCTGAAATTATTTTTCCATTCACTGTAGTCCAGGCAGTCAGAAACCAGCGCCCAGATTAGCATGGCAAATCCCACCTGCCCCAGCTGCGCCAGGAGATGAAGCACAATATACGCATATACGTTTTCAATCCGGATAAAAAGTTTCACAGAGCCAAACACCACTCCCCATACCGCTGACACGAGAATCACCCTTCGTTTCCCGAATTTCCGAACCAGCCTTGGAATCAGCGGGAATGTAACAAACATCATCGGAATGGTGGCAAGGGATAAAATCGCAATTGCATCCGTCCTATGATATACTTCCTTGAACAGATAGCTGTTTAACTGGCTGGAGCCTGTAATGGATAACATGGAACCGACGGTCGCAAGCATCACGCCCAGTAACGGACGGTTCTTAACGGCTGCAGATAAGGCTTTTTTAAATTCAAATTTTTCGCCTTCTTTTACTTCCACATGAATGCGCTCCTGTGTGCAGCTGCAGAGCATTAAATAGGAAATCACAGAAAGCGCCCCGAAAACAACGGCAATTATTGTAAACCTTTCCGGCATAATATTACTTTCTGAATCAAAACAGAGGACCGGAACCATCGTTAACGCCGTCATACCGACAATTGTGCCGCCAATGGAACGGGCGCGGCTTAATTTACTTCTGTCAATCGGATCGTCCGTCACCACGTTTGCCATTGCGCCAAAGGGCATACTTGTTCCGGTGTAGCTCATTCCATAAAATATGTACACAAACGCCACCCATGCATGCAGCCAGATCCCTTCAAACGAAACGCCCCAAAAACAGAGTATGCCTGATAATGCCAGCGGAATCATAAATAATTTAATCCAGGGTTTAAATTTGTCCCCGCTTTTCCCCAATGTCCATCTGTCCGGAAATGAACCGATAATCGGATCATTGACAGCGTCAAATAAGCGCGCTGCCAAAAACAGAGTGGCCATCCAGCCTGCCTCAACGCCAAGTACATAGGTGCAGAATGTGAGAAAATACGCATCTACGAACAGGTTTACAAAACTTCCCGCCATGTCGCCGAATACATAGCCGATTTCATCACGCACGCCGAACTTACGAATCATTTTTCCTTTGGTTGTCATTTTCCTTCTCCTTACTTTTTATTTTTGGAATCATTGTTCAGAGCCGTCCCGCAAATCATCCCGCCGCTGAACAGCTACAATATACCAAAAACCATCTGCTGTGATAATTGCAAAAAGTTTCTGATTTCTTGTAAATCGTCTCCTCTTTCAGGATACCGCTCAGCAAAAGGAACTTTTTGCAATGTTTTCAGACTTTTTGCAATTTACTGCCGGCAAATCATCCGATATACTTATCTCTAAGCATACTTTTTCAACAAATGGATACCATGATATACATGATAAAAGGAATTTATATGATGAGACTGAATGAATTTTATGAAATGCCAAAAAACCATCCGCCGTGCCCTCCCCAAAGACCCGCCGGTCATCTTGACCCGGATATTTTTCAGCGTATGAAAATGATTTCCGCATTTGTGGACTGTGTGCGGAATATTAATATGCCAAACGATGTGGTCAGCCTCCACAGCCATGATTTTTATGAAATTTCTCTGTTTCTGTCGGGAAAGCTCCGGTATCTGGCAGATAACAAGCGGTATCAGATTGAAAAAAAAGATATTCTGATTGTTCCGCCGGGATTTACCCATTGTCCTCTGGCGCTGCATACCCTGACAGAACCTTATGAACGCATTATCACCTGCGTCAGCAAAGATTTTATTAATTTTTTCCTCTCCAAATGGCATGCGCAAAATGTTTACAAGACAATTTTAAACAGGCCCACCTTATTTAAAACCTCCGGCACGCCCTATGAATTTCTCTGCAGATATTTAGAATACAACGCCATAGAAGCAAATCTGGAAAGCCCCTATGCGGATGCTTTTCTGGCGGGAAATACCCTTTGTTTTTTATCAAAACTGATGGAGGCCCACGACATTGATTTCGCCCCCACAAGAAGATTGAAAAAAGAACTGATAGACAATATTATCTCTTATGTCAAGAAGAATTACAGTAAAAAAATCACCATTCAGACGATTGCCGATGAATTCCACATCGGAAAAACAGCGTTGCTTAAGCTGTTTAAAAAAAATTTCAACTGCACGTTCCATCAGTATTTAAACCTGATCCGCCTGAATGCGGCCAAAAATATGCTTGCAGAGGATTTGAATCTGGAAACGATCTCTGAAGCTGTGGGCTTCAATGATTACTCCGGTTTTTACCGCGCCTTCAAAAAAGAATTCGGCCTTTCCCCGAAAAAATATTACGCCCAGATACATTCCTCTGCCATCACTGCAGAGTACTAGCCTTTCATCCGTTCCGTAATCAGACTGGCCGGATGAAACGCCAGATTACTGCACAAACCATTCCACTACCATCCGCTGCGCCTGTTCATTGTAGTAAATATCCTGGTACTCCGTTCCCTTCTGGCTGATTCTGGCTCCCAGGAAAAGCCCTGCTGCTTTTCCCTGTTCTGTGACAATTTTCTGCCGTTTTCCATCTCTGAGCTGTTCGTCTGACAGTCCCTGCTGCTGGGAACGGCGGATAATTTCAGCTCCCGAGGTTTTCTTTACCGCATCGGAATTCCGCAGCTCATTAAGCTGCACCGCCAGCTCCGGCGCAAGATATTTTTCCGTATAGGGAAACAGCTTTGCTTGTTCTCTGGAAAGGAAAAAATCTGTTTTTTCTTTCTTCTCTCTCTTTTTTTTGGAAAATCCCGGCCGGTTTCCAGCCAGCTCCTCCGGCTCTCCGAAATACAGCTTTGCTTTTTCCCCTCCGGTACAGGTTTTGATTTCCTCCAAAAACAGCTCCCCGTACTTTTCAAATTTATGCTCTCCTACGCCGTTTACTTTCAACATTTCTTCCCGGTTAAAGGGCAGGCAGATACACATATCCACCAGTGTTTTGTCGGAGAAAATAATATAGGGCGGCATTCCCTCCCGCCTTGCAATTTCACTGCGCAGGCCCCGGAGCCGGTCAAACAATTCCAGTCCCTTCGAGTTCAGAATATCTGATTTGCGTCTGGAAGGGGAAGCGGCGGCCTGTTCCGGCAGCAGGGCATTTTCCCCTTTCACTTCCCTTACTGTAAAAGTCTGGTTTCCCTGCAAAAGCTCCCAGGACTTGTCTGTCAGCCGCAGCAGCGCATATTTATCAGCCGTAACTGTCAGATATCCCTCCGTCAGCATCTGGTTGATCAGCCCTTTGATTCCCGGCTCTCCAAGCTCCGTTAGGGTTCCGTAAGAAGCATACGCAGCCATGCCATATTCCCGCAGCTTTGCCCGGTTCCCTCCTGCCAGGGTGCCTGCCGTCACGTTGATGCCGTACCTGCCCCGAAGCTCCCGGACGCAAGAAATAATTTTCCCGGCCTCCGCCGTCCGGTCTGTTTCTTCATATTCTTTCCGGCAATTGCTGCAGTTCTGGCAGTCTCCGAAGCTTTGTTCCCCGAAATAATTTAAAATATAGGTGCGGAGGCATTTTGCAGACAGGCAGTAATAATTCATAATCCGCAGCCGCTCAGCGTCCTTCTCCCGGATAGCCGCAAGCTCCTCTTCATCAAACTCCGGATTTTCTTCCTTGCTTTCAATGAGAAACTGATTAATCAGCACATCCTGGGGCGAATACAAAAGAATGCATTCCGCCGCTTCCCCGTCCCGGCCGGCCCTGCCGGCCTCCTGATAATAGTTTTCCAGGCTTTGGGGCATATTGTAGTGGATGACATAACGGACATTGGACTTGTCAATCCCCATGCCGAAGGCATTGGTGGCGGCCATCACCGGGCATCTGTCATATACAAAATCCTCCTGGCTTTGTCTGCGCGCCTCCTGTCCCATTCCGGCGTGGTATCTGGCAGAGGGAATGGACAATTCCTGCATTTTTTCAAAAAGGGCGTCCACATTTTTCCTGGTGGAGCAGTAGATAATGCCGCTGTCTTTTGGGTGGGCTTTTATGTAATCCAGCACAAACCTGTCCTTCTGCCTGGGCGTTTCCACTGCGAAATACAGATTTTGCCGGTCAAATCCCGTCACCAGGTATTCCGGCTCCTTCAGTCCAAGGACGCAGATAATATCCTCCCGCACATACTCTGTAGCCGTTGCGGTAAACGCGCTGACAATGGGCCGTTTTTCCAGCTGCCGGAGAAACTGGACAATCTTCAGATAGCTGGGCCTGAAATCCTGTCCCCACTGGGAAATACAGTGGGCCTCGTCCACCGTCAGCATGGAAATTTCCGCCTGCCTTGCAAATTCCAGAAACCCGTAAGTCTCCAGGCGTTCCGGTGCCGCATAGATGATCTTATAAACACCCCCTGCGGCCAGCTGCAGCGCTTTCGTAATTTGATTTTCCGTTAAAGAACTGTTGATGTATGCGGCATGGATTCCCGCCTGATTCAGCGTCTGAACCTGATCTTTCATAAGAGAAATGAGGGGCGAAATGACAATCGTGATACCGGGCAGAAGCAGCGCCGGTATCTGGTAACACAATGATTTTCCTGCGCCGGTGGGCATAATGCCCAGAGCGTCCCGGCCTGAGAGAATGGCGTCTATCAATGTTTCCTGCCCCTTCCGGAATTGGCTGTAGCCGAAATATTTTTTTAAAATTTCATATTTATTCATATTGGTTTTGGGTTTCCTTCCTGTTAAAATCTCTGCTGACGGAACTGCCGTAAAACAAAACCCATGGATTTTGCGGCAGCCTCCGCTATATTTACACTACTACCTCTAAAATTATTTTCCCTTTATAAACTGTTTCTTTGATGCCTGCGTTGTTTTTCTTTCTGTTAAAATTAAAAATCAGCATGTAGCCCTTTTCCAGGCGATACTGTTCCAGATAATTCCAAAGCTGTTCTTTGCCGTCCGCATGATATGCCTTTCCCCGCCATATCTTTGTTTCAATAATATACTGTATTCCCCTGTAATCTATCACAATATCTGTCCGCATTTTATCTCTCGTTTCAGCTTCAATATAAAAATTGCCGGCTCCGTTAATAATCGGTTTCAGGTAAATTAAAAATATTTTCCTGCCGTTCTCTTCCATAAATCTGTCATCTTCCTGCCGGTACAATGAATTGTAATACTCATAAAATTTACTCATAACCAGATCCATATCCAACATGCCATTTTGAATAAACTGATTTTTATCCGGAATCTGACTGTCCAAAATTAAATTTTTGGAAAATTCCTCCGCAATAAAATAGCTATAAAGCTGCATCTCAAAAATTCTGTTGGATACCACTGCAATCCCTTCTTTATCCTCAATAAAACCCAGCATTTTCCCGATATTAATTACTTGGTTATATTCATGAAAAGGATATTCCATCCCCCGAAAAAGGATATTCTGCAGCATCCTGCTGAGTTCCTGATACTCTGTCACCTGTTTTATCATATCGTCATACAACGTATTCGGGCCCTTGACTAATATTTTTACTGCTTCCTGAAGCCCCTCCCTTGTCCATGAATATTTCTTTTCATCCAACAATTTACAGATATAGGAAACCAAAAAGGGATAACCGGAAGTATAGTCAAAGATCAGTTCTGACATCTCTGCAATATTCATACCCGTTTCCCGATCCTGCTCATACTCTGTCAGCATATTCTCAATGCCCGCCGCTTCAAAACTCATATTCACCTGAAAATCTGCTGCAATGTTCCATGGACTGTTATAATGGCCTATCTGCCCCGGGTGCAGCTTCATTTTCAAATTTTTAATATCATGAACCCCTGCTAAAATCACACTTTTGAAGGTACAGTCCCGTCCTGCGCTGCGTTTTAAGTATTTTTCCCTGAGCAGCCCTAAAAAACTGAGGAATATCTGATTGTCTGCAGCTTTGTCTACTTCATCCACCATAAAAATAACTTCTTTTTCACTGGCTCTGCAAAAACTGGAAATTTTAACACTCAATGAATCCAGCGGTAATTCCGTTGAAACAGGTTCATTCCAAATCTCTGTCAGCTGATCTGGCACATTGTTCTCAGCCAGCGCCCGGGAAATTTTATTTACAACTCCCTGCGCCATGGCAGACACAGAGGTGAAACAATCCTCCGCCGCTTCAAAACTGATATCTAAAACGATATAATCCTTTTTCAGACGGGCATACAGTAATTCCAGTGTTGTGGATTTCCCATATTGTCTGGCTCGATTAATCATAAAATATTCATTGCACTCAATATAATCGTGTATGATCTCATTGAGTTTATCTCCAGTATCTACCATATAATGCAAATCAGGAACACAAATTCCAGTAATATTAAACTTTTTTTGTTTTGCCATCATTCTCCTCATACTTTCACATTATTTCTAAACTGCCGCTATTATAAAGAATCTATAAGCAGGCCTGCGATCCGTGAACTACGGCCCCATAGCAAAGAAGCCTTCCACGGCGCCCCGCACCTCATTCAGCGTCACACACCGGCAATCCTCCCATTCTCTGGGAAAAAGCCTCTGGTAACCCTCCTCCAGAAAACGCTCGTCCAGCAAAAGAATTACGCCCCGGTCCTCTCCGGTTCGGATCACCCGGCCTGCCGCCTGCAGGACTTTATTCATCCCGGGATACCGGAAGGCATATTCGAACCCGGCTCCTTCGCTTTCATCGTAAAACTGTTTCAGAATCTCCCGTTCATTGCTGATTTGCGGCAGTCCCGTTCCCACAATCAAAACGCCGATTAAAGATTCCCCTTTCAAATCAATGCCTTCTGCAAAAATTCCTCCCATTACGCAAAACCCGATCAGCGTTTTCTCCCGATGCCCGGAAAAATGGTTCAGAAACAGTTCCCGCTCCTCTTCTGTCATTCCGCTTTCCTGACAAATACTGTCCATCTCTTCCAAAAGGCCTTCCCGCTCCTGAAAAACCTCCCACACCTGCTGCATCATCTTATAGGAAGGAAAGAATACCATGTAATTTCCCGTTTTCGCTTTTGCCGTTTCATAAATATACGCGGCAATCCGCTGAAATTCCTGCTGATTCCGTCTGGTGTATTTACTGCTTACGTCGGTTCCCACGGCCAAAAACCTCTGGCTCTGCTCAAACACCGTTGTGGCATACACCGCATAATTGTCCTCCCCGGTGCTGAGCAGCTTCTTATAATACTGGATGGGCAGCAGCGTGGCGGAAAAGAACACGGCGCTTCTGCCCTTTTCCAGACATTCCTGGAGATTGACTGCCGGATTCACGCAGAACAGTTTCAGCTTAAACCGTTTTTCCCTTTCCTGTTCGGTATAAACCACATAATTTTCATCGGCCCGGTCATACATATTCAGAAAATGCCGCACCTTAAGATAAAACTCCTGCAGATCCTTTTTCTCCGGAAAGCTGCTGTCCTTCTGAAAAAACTCATCCAGGGCTGCTCCAAGCTTCATCAGAGAAAACACCAGATCCCCGATGCCGTCCAGCACCTGGTAATCCTCGCACTGGCGCTTCAGCTCCAGCATGTGTTTATTGCACCGCTCCAATGCCTGGGCGCATTTTCTGCTGTGTGTTTTCATCACTTTTTTCAATTGCAGGAAATCTTCTTTGTACAGTACTGCGCTGTACATCTCCCTGGCCCGGTCTACCAGATTGTGGGCCTCGTCCACCAAAAACAGATAATCCCCTTTGATCCCCTCAGAAAAGAAACGCTTCAGGTATACATTGGGATCAAACAGATAATTGTAATCACAGATAATCACATCTGTCCAGAGAGACACATCCAGACAAAGTTCAAAGGGGCAGACCTGAAACTGCTCCGCCTGTGTAAGAAGCGCCTCCCTTGTAATATCGCGTTCCTTCAGCAGCAGGTCAAACACCGCGTCATTGACCCGATCGTAATGGCCCTTTGCATAAATGCAATGTTCAGGATTGCAGTCCATTTCTTCGCAGAAACACAGCTTTTCCTTGGCCGTAATCGTTATAACGCGCCCCTGATACCCCCGGCTGCGCAGCAAATCAAATGCCTCCTTCGCCACTGTTCGGGTGATGGTTTTGGCGGTCAAATAAAAAATTTTATCCGCCAGCTCCTCCCCCACCGCCTTCACAGCCGGAAACACTGTGGTAATGGTTTTTCCGGTTCCTGTGGGCGCCTGGATAAACAGAATTTTCTTCCGGTTAATGGTACGGTACACATCTCCCGCCAGTTTTTTCTGCCCCTCCCGGTAAGGAAACGGAAATTCCAGTCCTGCAATGGAAGCGTTCCGCTCCACCTTTGCCTCATATTGAAAATCTGCCCATTTTTCATAAGCCGCAATCAATCCTTCAAACCACTCTTTCAGTTCTTCAAAAGAATACTGCTCCCGGAATCTTCGGATCTCTTCCGTATCCAGATTGCAGTAGGTCATCTGCACGGAAATTTCAGAAAGCTGCCGCTGCAACGCCACAATATAGGCATAACATTTTGCCTGGGCCAGATGCACTCCCGCCGGCCCCTCCAATAAATTCACATCCTGAAAAATGCCTTTGATTTCGTCCACGGTCACCTGTTCTTCCTCTTCAATGATGCCGTCCGCCCTGCCTTCAATCATCAAAAGGTACTTCTGCCGCTTCAGCTCTATTTTCAGAGACACCTCCGGCTGATAGGAAGCCCCCATCCTCCTTTGGATTTTCCGGTGAATTTTGCTGCCCTCCTGCATGGCTTCCTTTTGAGCCGCCCTGCCGCGGCGGTTATCAATATCGCCGGAGCGCAGAATAAATTCCACCAGATTTCTCACGGAAATTTTAATTTGTTCCATGCTGTTTCTGTTTCCCTTCACTTGTTAATCAGCCCAAAATGTTTCCCGGCCGCTGCACAAAAAAAGATGCATAACTTATTATGCATCTTTTTGGGACGTTTGTCTATTCTGTTGTTTTAATTTTCTGGCTGCCGGAACTCTGCCGAACAAAGCCCGGCGTCAATCGCAATCCAATTTACGCTACTGCATACTTATTCAACACATTTTCAAAGGAGAGATCCTCTCCGCCGTATTTCACGGTCAGTTCTTTTCTTATGCCCAGTCCCATCACTCCTAAGATGGATTTGGCGTCAATTACCATGCGCTGGTCTGAAATATCTATATCAAAATCACACATGCCAGCAGCACGAACAAAATCACATACTTCTTCAACATCTGCTAATTTAATAACTTTCTCATTCATCTTTTTTACCATCCTTTCTTAAAACATTGGATTACGGTTAAGTTCTCATCTGAACTTGTGGCAAATTATGCCATCATTTTTCCATTTTGTCAACTCTGCGTTTTTTCTTTCCAGTTAGTAAAAAACACAAAAAACAACCAGTTTTCCTTTGCAAAACACCCTTTTTTCTCTGTAAAAATCACAATTTTCAGGTACCTATTTCCCAAAGCCCTTTTTTCTTAATTATGCATTTTTCCATGTTTTCCCCTGATTTTTCCAGATTTTTGTGCATTCTTCCATATTTGAAAAATATTGGATTTTGCTCATAACATGCAAAATCATTTGATTTCCCGGCTTCTGAATGCTTCCTTGACTATTTTGTGATAAAATTTTATAATTATTCGTAACAATTCAGAACATTATAATATAAACACGGGGAAAGGAGAATGCCATGAAGTCACAACACATGTTATCCATTTTACAAAAGGTGCAGGAGGGCGCTCTTGATATCCACACTGCTTATGAAAAATTAAAAATCAGCCCTTTTGAGGATCTGGGATACGCCAAAATAGACCATCACAGACAAATACGCCAGGGCGCGCCGGAGGTTATTTACGGCGCCGGCAAAACAGCGGAACAGATGGAAGGCATTCTTCATTCTCTTTTGTCCCACTGCCCGGAAAATATTCTGATCACCCGGCTGTCGGAAGAATCTGCCGCATACCTGTCCCAGCGGTTCTCCCTTTCCTATGAAAAGCTTTCCCATACGGGAGTTGTAAACCGCAGGGAACGCCTGACCGCCTCCGGCACGATTCTGGTGGCCACCGGAGGCACCAGCGATATTCCCGTTGCAGAGGAAGCTGCCCTCACCGCCGAAGTAATGGGCAACCGGGTCACGCGGCTCTACGATGTGGGGGTGGCCGGCATTCACAGGCTTCTCTCCCATGTGGACAGCATCTCCAAAGCCACCGTGATTGTGGCGGTTGCAGGCATGGAGGGAGCCCTTGCCAGCGTAATCGGCGGATTAAGCGACTGCCCGGTCATTGCAGTTCCCACCAGCGTGGGATACGGGGCGAATTTCCAGGGATTATCCGCTCTGCTGTCCATGCTGAATTCCTGCGCCAGCGGGGTCAGCGTGGTAAATATTGACAACGGATTTGGAGCCGGCTATCTGGCCAGCATGATTAATCATATAGGAGGTAATAACACATGAAAACATTATTTATTGAATGCAACATGGGCGCAGCCGGAGATATGCTGATGGGCGCCCTCTACGAACTTTTGACGGAATCAGAACAAAAGCAATTTTTAGACTCCATGAACAGCCTGTTTCCTGACAAACTTATGATAAAGGCCGTTCCTTCTGAGAAATGCGGAATCTGGGGAACGAAAATGAATGTTGTCATTTTAGGGCAAACGGATACTTCTGATTCTCCCGAACATGAACACGTCCATCTCCATGAACACCACATGGACAGCCCTGAAGGACATTCCCATGTGCACCATACTGACAGCCCCCAGGCCCACTCCCACCTGCACGGCCATACACTGCACACAAGCTATCCGGAAATGCTTGCGCAGATTGACAGCCTTCCGGTTTCCGTTTCGATCAGAGAACACGCAAAAGCAGTCTATGGCCTTATCGGCGAAGCAGAAAGCTCTGCCCATCATACAGATATTTCCCAGATTCATTTCCACGAAGTGGGAACATTGGATGCGCTGATGGATGTGGTTGGATGCTGCATGCTTCTGGAAATTCTGAATCCGGAGCAGATTCTTGCCTCACCCATCCATGTGGGAAGCGGAAGCGTCCGCTGCGCTCACGGAATTCTGCCGGTTCCTGCGCCTGCCACAGCGGAAATCTTAAAAGACGTTCCCATTTACGGCGGAACGATTGAGGGTGAACTCTGCACTCCCACCGGAGCCGCACTGCTGAAACACTTCGTCAGCCAGTTTACCGCCATGCCGCCTATGGCTGTGGAAAAAACCGGTTACGGCATGGGAACCAGAGATTTTCCCTCTGCCAACTGCCTGCGGGCATTCCAGGGCAATATGAGCATTCTGCCGGTTCCTTCCCCCAGACAGCTTCCGGATTCTTATTCCGGACGGCCCCTGACCCGTATGACAGAGGAGGAAACCCACCCTGATTTTTACACCGAACAGTTTCACAGCCTGGACCAGATTTTAGAGCTTTCCTGCAACCTGGACGATATGACGCCGGAGGCCGTTTCCTACGCGGTAAACCTTCTGATGGAGGCAGGAGCATTAGATGTATTTACCACACCCATTCATATGAAGAAAAACCGCACCGGGCTTCTTCTCACCTGCCTGTGCAATTTAGAGGAGGAGAGCCGTTTCAGCAGGCTGATTCTGACCCATACCACCACCCGGGGCATCCGGATTCAGCCCTGCTACCGGAGAACCCTGGACGCCCAGTTTCGGAAAGTCCGCACCCCTTACGGTGAAATCACTGTAAAAATCAGCACCGGCTACGGCATTCACAAGTGCAAACCGGAATACGAAGATGTGGCGGCTGCCGCACGGCAGTGCAAAGTTCCTTTCGCAAAAGTACAGGAAGCAGTTCTGGAGGCCTGCCGCCGGATGCAGGGGTGACGCATCTTTCCATTAACCCCCATCATGCTCAGCCTGACATCCGGCAGGCCGCATGGCCATCCATGGGGCTGTCCCATCTTTTCTCCGGATACGTCGGAACTGCCGTTTTGTACAGAAAAAGAGCCTTTATCCATAGGATAAAGGCTCTTATGTACTTACCTGCTGCCCGAACCGAATTTTCGGCAAAATGCCGGTTTACTGTATGGATGACGCTGCTTCTGTATCAAACAGGCTCTCCTGCAGTTTTACAATATCATCTTCATTCGGAGTCCAAACTTTATCTTTCAGTTCTACACGAACGGTAACGCTCTGCTCGTCTTCATAAGACACGTTTGCCAGTGCGTCTTTAAATGCATCTCTCAGCATAATTACAACCTGCTCATTTAATGCATCTTCATCGGTAGTGTCTCCGTCATATGCCTCAATTGCTGCATAGAATTTTTCCATAGTAGGCGCAAAAATATCCATCTTCTGGCATTTTACTTCTACTTCGTAAACATCATCTTTCTTTGTTGCATCCCCAACCGTATACTTCACATTTTTGTACACGTCCTGAACTACCTGTCTGAACTCTCCTTCCAGCTCTTCAGAAATTGTGATACCGGTTGTCATGGTTGACATTTCCGTATCAATGCCTTCTTCATACAGCTTCTCAGCTTCCTCTTTCGTGCCCACCTTCTGCTCTACAAATTCTGCTGAATCACCCTTGTAGGAATTATCCAACAAAGCTTTCACATAACCGCTGGCATCAAAAGAACTGCCGCACCCTCCTAACATTGCTGCTGCCAAAACTGCAACTAACAGTAAGGCTACTTTTCTCATTCTCTTCATAACATTACTCCTTTTCGTAAATTTAGCTACATTACTATAGTAATCTCTTTTGCCTGTCCCGTCAATCTTTTTTTAAGAAAATTTCAGCCTTACTGAATAAAACGCAGAATATCCGGCATAATAATCCAATGATTCTCTCGTCCCCAAGATGATTTTCCGCCACGCTTCAAAGGAGGCCGACATGAAAAAAAATTTTCTTCTCTGCGGATTTGCCGGATGGTGCCTGGAAATACTGTTCACTTCCTTCGGCTCCTTCCGCAGACGCGAACTGCAGCTTATGGGCAGAACCTCCCTCTGGATGTTTCCCATCTACGGCATGGCTGCCTTTCTCAAACCTGTCTGCCGTCTGCTTCAGCGCCTCCCTGCGCTGCTGCGGGCATTTTTCTATTCCTGCTTTATCTTTCTGGGGGAATATGTCAGCGGCAGCATCCTGAAAAAACATCAGATGTGCCCCTGGGACTACAGCGGCTCCCCTGCCAATATCAGAGGCGTCATACGGCTGGACTATACCCCTTTATGGATGATGGCCGGCCTTGTTTTTGAAAAACTGCTGACAAAGCCTTCTGTCCGCAAGGAAAAAAGCCCTGTTAAACGCCCATGTTTGAATGGCTGGATCGTCCGTAAAACAGAACTGCCGTAAAAACTCTTTTAAACGCCCGCGTTTGAATGGCCGGACTGTTCGTAAAAGAGAACTGCCGGATTTCCCTTTCACACACAGACTTTACAGGCCCGGCAGCGATAGACGGTTCGCTCTATACCTCCATATCCTCCGCTCCGATATCTAAGGTATTCATGGTTCTTCTCTTCTGTCTGGCTTCCTCGGCCGTTTCCAGAATAAAATCCTTAATCTCCCTGGCATGTTTGATATGCAGCAAAACAAGCTGGGGATGGGTCACATCTCCGGTATAGCAGGTAATAGTTGACAGGCCGAATATACGCTCTATTAAAGTAGTGGTCATTTTCACGTCCTGTATTTTGTACAGATAACAGTAATTTTCCTCTGTCTTTAAAAGGCCTGTATTCACGGTAAGGATTTCCTTTCCTATCGTATATTTTGTAAACGTCCACGGAAGCCCGAAAAACAAAATTCGCTTCCTCTCCTGATATTCTCTTTCGCTGTTCATAAAAACACCTCTCTATTCCTCAATTTGACTTCCATAGTTTGGATGGCCATGCGGCCCGCCGGACGGCAGGCTGAGCATGATGGCAGTTTACTATGAAAGCCCTTGGCTTCCATAGTTTGGATGGCCATGCGGCCCGCCGGACGGCAGGCTGAGTATGATGGCAGTTTACCATATTTTCCCCGTTCTTGCAATGGAAGAATCCCCGGAGCAGAAATACGGTAAGGAATATGCATCTTCCTGCGGATTATGCTTGCATTTTACACCCTTCTGTTATATGATATTCAAAACCCATGATTCATACTATTTAATTTCAGGAGGAAAAATATGCAACATTTAATGAGTCCGCTGGATTTGTCTGTGGAGGAGCTGGACAAGCTGCTTACCCTGGCAAACGATATTGAAAAGAATCCTCAAAAATATGCCAAAGCATGCGAGGGAAAAAAACTTGCAACCTGTTTCTATGAACCCAGTACCAGAACAAGATTGAGTTTTGAAGCCGCCATGCTGAATCTCGGCGGAAGCGTTCTTGGATTCTCCAGTGCAGACAGCAGTTCCGCATCCAAAGGGGAAAGTGTTTCCGATACCATCCGCGTAATTTCCAGTTATGCAGATATCTGCGCCATGCGTCATCCCAAAGAAGGCGCTCCCCTGGTAGCATCTCAGAGATCCACAATTCCTGTCATCAATGCCGGAGACGGCGGACATCAGCATCCCACCCAGACCTTAACCGATTTGCTTACCATTCGTTCTTTGAAAGGACGGCTGGACAATCTAACCATCGGTCTCTGCGGCGATCTGAAATTCGGACGCACCGTCCACTCCCTGATTCACGCTTTAATCCGTTATCCCCATATCAAATTTATCCTGATTTCTCCGGAAGAGCTTCGGGTTCCAAGCTATATCCGGGAAGATGTTCTGACGAAAAATCATATTGCTTTCCAGGAAGTGGAGCGTCTGGAGGACGCTATGGGGGATTTGGACATCCTGTACATGACCAGAGTACAGCGGGAACGGTTCTTCAACGAAGATGATTACGTGAGAATGAAGGATTTCTACATTTTGGATCGGAAGAAAATGACCCTGGCCAAAGACGACATGATTGTCATGCATCCCCTTCCCAGAGTAAACGAAATATCCGTGGACGTGGATGACGATCCAAGAGCCGCCTATTTCAAGCAGGCACAGTACGGCGTTTATGTCCGGATGGCTCTGATTCTCACATTACTGGAGGTGAAAGTATGTTAAATGTAGGTTTAATTACAGAAGGCTTTGTATTAGATCATATTCAGGCCGGCACCAGTCTGTCCATCTATGATGATTTAAAACTGGATCAGCTGGACTGCTGCGTTGCTATCATCAAAAATGCCCGCAGCAACAAAATGGGCAAAAAAGACATCTTAAAGGTAGAATGCGATATTGACAATCTAAATCTGGATGTCCTGGGCTTTATCGACCACAATATCACGGTAAATATCATCAAGGGAGAAAAAATTGTGGAAAAGCGGGAACTTCATCTTCCCAAAGAAGTGAAAAATATTGTCCGCTGCAAGAATCCCCGCTGCATCACTTCCATTGAGCAGGAGCTGGATCAGATTTTCCTGCTGACTGATCCTGCCACTGCTACTTACCGCTGCAAATACTGCGAGGAGAAATACAAGGGGCATAAAAAGTTACGGTAAATACAGAAATCTTATTGCAGGTTTCTGCCGACGGATCAGTATTATGGCGAACGTTTTATCTTTGGATACGGACAGAACAGCCGGATGGCCCTTTGACAAACAAACCGGGCAGCGTGGAACTGTTTGTTCTGCTAAAGGGCCATCCGGCTGTTCCTGTGTATCGAAATATAAATCGTTCCATGTAAGTAATACCTGGGGGATACCGCATGAAAGGGAATCGACGTCAGATATAGCCGATGCTCAGCTTTTTTTGATAAATTCCGTCCTGCACTTGGGGCAGGTAATGCAGATCTTTCCCTTCCCCCGGGGAACGCGCACCTTCTGTTTACAGGAAGGGCATTTATAAAAGTGATAGATTTTCTTCTGCTCCAGACGCTCTTTTCTCCGGTTCTTTTTTACCGCCAACTGGTACCGCCAGTTTAAAAACTTCTGATTCTCCTGATACCGCTTCTCCACCTGCCTGGACAGCATACGGTAATATTCATACCCCATCAGCCCCAGCGCCAGCACATAAAAAATATTCCAACGGGAAAAAAGAGAAATCAAAAGCAGCGCCATGGAAGCCCCCAGATAAATCTGCCCCAACTGGTCTGCGCCGTACCTTCCTGTCATAAAACGCTGTATTTTCTGTTTCATCTTATCCACTCCTGTATTGTTTATTTTATTTTGTGTAAAGCTTCTTGTTACCGTTATGGTAACGCAGAACCTGTTGGAAGTCAACGGAGTTATTTTCTTTTAAGAATATTTTATAGTTTGTTTATTCCCGGAAGGGATTTCCTGTAAAGCAAAATCCCCGCAGCAAGCTGCGGGGAACCAAGCAGGGCTGTAAGCCGGGTTATGTCTTGGATAATCATCTGTCTAGCCTGACTGTTGCCAGTCAGATCCTGCGACCAACCTGAAGCTGGCGGGCCGCGTCAACGCTTCCATTCGGTCTTGCTTCGGATGGGGTTTACATGTGCCCCGGCTGTTGCCAGCCGGGCGGTAGTCTCTTACACTGCCCTTCCACCCTTACTATTATTGCTAATAGCGGTTCATTTCTGTTGCACTGTCCTTAGAGTCGCCTCCACCGGCCGTTAACCGGCATCCTGCCCTGTGAAGCCCGGACTTTCCTCGCCTGCGGCCTTTCGGCGCCTGCAGCCGCGATTATCCACCCTGCTTGATACGTATCTATCATACAATACTCAGAATATTTTTTCAATACAGAACTATTACTCCGCTGAAAAACTTTTAAAAATTTTTCTCGCGTGAACGGCAATCATAAGCGATGCTGCGCCGGAAAATAAAACCACGGCATATTCAAATCCCCTGCAGACTTCAAACAGGACGCCATAGAGCGCATTGCCCAATGGCTGTGCGCACATGGAGACGGTGAGAATAACTGCAATCACCTTTCCAATTAAATTCGGCGGGGTTTCTGTCTGGATAAAGGACATGCACTGCACCCCAAAAAGCGTTGAACATACCATAATGACAAAACAGCATAGGGTTATAACCGCGTACTTGAGCATTGCAGATGAAAACACTATCAATGAAATGCCAATGGGAAACGCGCATACCGCACAGACAATTAAGAGAGCGCCTGATTTATGAATCGCCAGTTTATTCGCAAAAATACCTGCCCCGATGCCTCCTGCCAATCCGCCTGCCGCCAATGCTCCCTGGGCAAAGCCATACAGCCTGTTTGCCTGTGAAGCTTCTAAATTCAATACCTCCGTTACCAGATACGGAAGCGCCACGATAATCATTGCCGAAAGGAACAAATTAATTCCGCAGATTACAAGAACGGCTTTTCCAATCACAGGCTTTTCCTTCCGGATAAAAAGAATGCTCTCTGCAATGTCAGTTCTGGCTGTTTTCAAAATGCCGCCCTCTGACGCCTGCTTCTGGAATGGAATTTGAATGAAAATTTCCATAACCGCCGACATCAGAAAACACACCATGCAAACCTGCAATACAGGCTTCAAGCCATATGCACTGTATAAAACACCTCCCAGCACGGGGCCTGTCAGAGAGGCAAAGGAACTGATGGTATTGATGATAGAATTTGCCGCCATAAAATTATCCTGATTGGTAAGCGCCGGAATACTTGCCTGCACAGACGGCTGATACGCTCCTGCAATGCCATATAAAAGCATCAGCGTAACCGTCAGAAGAAGAATGAGATTCACTTCATTCATAAGCAGGGAAAAAGCCAGGATAACTGCCGCCGTAAAAAAATCCAGTATCACCATAATATTTCTTTTATTCACCCGGTCTGCCACAATGCCGCCAATGGGCGACAGCAAAATTGCAGGAATAAACGCACAGGCCGTAACCGTTCCGTAAAGTGCGGAGGAGCCTGTCAAATTCAGCAAATACAGCGGCAATGCAAACCTGATTGTTGCATTGCCAAACAAAGAGATAATCTGACCGATAACAACCAATGTAAAATCCTTTGAAAATAGCTTTTCATTCATTTCTTAAATCTCCTTTCAGTACCGCACGTTGGTATGTATAATTTCAAAATATATCTGCCCATTTACAGGGCAGAATTTTATTTCCTGCAGCAGAACCCTGGCAGATAATGTTTTCTATTGCTTGCTTTTTTGATAAATAGATGTAAGCTCCTGCAGTCTCTCTAAGATTTCATCGTCTACAATATCCAGGCCAAAGCCTTGCAGCATCTGTCTGAAAACCATAAATTTACAGTAGGATTCTTCCTCTGTACTGTCAAATATCATAGGA
Organism: Petralouisia sp.; assembly: GCF_056822245.1. Lineage (NCBI taxonomy): Bacteria > Bacillati > Bacillota > Clostridia > Lachnospirales > Lachnospiraceae > Petralouisia > Petralouisia sp. Next base: position 54,695 of record NZ_JBQIOP010000001.1, read on the forward strand.
TTCATCCAGACATTTGCCGCAAGCAAAATCAGCTCTGCCAATTGCTTGGGATACTCCGTTTGAATGGAGCCGTCTGAAATGCCCTGCTCGATAATCGGCAAAATATAGTTTGGCGCTGCGTTTTCTATGGTATCATGCAAAAGGCTGAACAGCAGTTTCGGATTATTGTGAAAATCCGGAGCCGCAGTAAAAATATCGTTCTGTACCGGCCGGGTGATGGATTCCCGAAAAATTGCCTTTAGCTTCTCGTTCCCGTTAAGGTCAAAGCGGTCACGAATCTCTGCAAGCATCTGATTTGATTCAGATGTTATCCTGTCTATAACGGCAACTAAAATATCTTCCTTGGACTTAAAATGATGGTAGATGGCGCCTTTGCTCAGACCGCCTAAATGAGCAATGATATCCTGAATGGAAGTATGCTCATATCCCTTTTCCATAATTAAGCGGAACGCCACATCCAATATTAAATTGACCGTTTCTTCCGGATGCTTATTTCTCGCCATGATTCCCCGCCTCCTTAATATTACTCCGTATGAAGATTTGTTCTGTGTAATCTACTGCGATATTTAACCGCTGGAGTAATAACATACCGGTAGTATGTATTTATATTATCATACTACCGGTATGTCTGTCAAGATCTCTATTCACACATTTTTGCGGCAATTTTATACATTAAAGCAGCTTCCTCCGATAAATTCCCTTAAAATTGAGTTTTTCTCAATATCTTCACTGGGCACCGGCAGAAAATAATCCAGAAATTTCAAAAGCCGTTTGGCTTCTGTATATTCCGGGAAATTCTTATCAATCTGGAACAGCAGCGGTTCCGCATACTGTTTCAGCACTGCAAGCTCATAAATCAGGGCCGAATTAAACATAATATCCGCTTCCTCCTGGAAGGGAAAAATGTACTGCTCCTCTCCCCGGCGCACAGAATCCCACATGGCAATGGTTTCTTTGGCGGAAATATTCCGGGTTCTGGCGTCTCTTACCATCCGCCGTATCATTCTCCCGTCTGCAGTGGGCAGATTATTGTGCTCGTCAATGCTCAGCTGGGTCAAAGGGCTGATGTAAATTTTCAGTTTGCTGGATTCCGGAAGGGAATAGGACAATTTGCCGTTTAATCCGTGAATTCCCTCTAGCACCAGAATATCATTTTTGCCAAGCTGTTTGACAATTCCTTTATATTCCCGTTTTCCGGTGCGGAAATTATAAGTGGGAAGCTCCACCCGCTCTCCGGCCAGAAGAGCTGACATGTCGTGGTTAAATAATTCAATGTCCAACGCCTCTAAACATTCAAAATTATAATTCCCATTTTCATCTTTGGGAGTATCCACCCGGTTCACATAGTAATCATCCAGTGCGATGGGATGGGGCTTTAAGCCCTGGGCCATCATCTGAATGGACAGGCGGTGGGAAAATGTTGTTTTGCCGGAGGAGGACGGGCCTGCTATCATGATAAATTTCTTATCGGGCAAAGACGCAACCTGTTCTGCCAGCGTTCCGATTTTACGCTCCATCAAAGCCTCCGCCACCAGAATCACATCCCGGATTCTCCCCTGGGCCACTGCGTCATTCAGGGCGCCGATGGTGCCGATTTCCATTTTCTCTCCCCATTCCGCCGATTCTCTCAGTACATGGAATAATTTGTGAGACGGGGAAAATTCTGCCGGCACCCTTGTATTTTTATGCGGAAACATGACAACGAAGCCGTCCTCATAAGGCAGCAGTTCAAAATATTTCAGATAGCCGGTGCTTGGAGCCATATACCCATAAAAATAATCAATATAATGGCCAATGCTGTAAATATTTACTTTTGAGCTTCTCCGGTAGGAGAACAGCCGCTCCTTATCGTGCATGCCGGCATTCCGGAACAATTCCACCGCATCGTCTGTGGAAATGCTTTTCTTCTGAATCGGAATGTTTTCCTCTGCCATGCGCATCATTTCAGCTTTCAGCCTGGCAAGATATTCCCTGTCCGGAATATCTCCTTTTAATTGGCAGTAATACCCCTGGCTGATGGAATGGGCCACTTTCACGGTTACCTGTTTCCCGTCGTCTTTGGCTAAATTATGTACGGCGCGCTGCATCAGAAATGTCACGCTCCTGCGGTACGCCTTCCGGCCCGCCTTATCTCTGGCAGTCACAAAAACCAGCGTTCCGTCTCCCTTCACTGTCTTTCTCAGCTCTCTCAGTCGGTTATTAAACAGCACCAGAAGAATATCGTCTTTATACCGGGACTGATATTCTTCTGCAATTTCCTGATAAGAGGTGCCCTTTAAATAGTTCTTTTTCTCCCCGTTTATCTGAATGCAATATACGGTTTCTTCCATATCTTTTCCCTTCTTACAATATGTCTGCAGACCAGATCGCCAGCCCGCAGACTGGAAACTTTCCTTTACTGATATACAAAGGGCTGCTGCGGAGGTTCTGCAATAATCTGAATCCCCGAAGTTCGCTCTTTTAGGTATTCTTTCATATAGGAAACAAACATTTTTTCCACTCCATAATGCCCGGCGTCTATGATGGCAAGCCCCTGGGCCGCGCTGTCAATGCCCTCGTGATGGTCAATGTCTCCGGTAATAAGCGCCTGGGCGCCTGCCTCAATTGCCTTTCCGATCACGCTTTTTCCGGAACCGGGGCAGACGGCTGCCCGCTTTATTTTCTGATCCGGCCTGCCGTAAATTTTTACCAAATCCACTCCAAAGGCTTCTTTTACTTTCCCGGCGCATTCCGCCACTGTCATTTCACCGGACAACTCCCCCACTGTTCCGATTCCTGCCGGCTCCTGCTCCTGCCAGCAGGTAACGTCAAGCACCTGGCAGTTTTTCAATTCCATCCGCTGCGCCCCAAGCTCAGCCATGCCCTTCACATCAAAGTTGGTATGCATGGCATAACAGGAAATGTCGTTTTTGATTAATGCAATCACTCTCCGGCCGATGAAATCTTCCGAATTAACCCTTTTTAACCCTTTAAATATCATAGGGTGATGGGTCAGCAATAAATCTGCCCCGGCTGCAGCCGCCTGCCAAATGGCTTCGTCTGTGGCGTCCAGCGCAATGTAAATGGTCTTTACCTCTTTCTCATAATCTCCCACCAAAAGTCCCACATTATCCCAACTGCAGGCATAATGCTCCGGCGACTGTTCCTGTAATATTTCTATGATGTTCCGGCAATTCATAGACCTGACTCCTTCCCGGCAAAAAATTCCAATGCCCTTTCAATGTCCATAAGCTCCCGGGACAGCTCTTCTGTCCGGGCTGCCACATTCTGTCTGGCATTGGTTTTCAAATTCTTCTGTATCTTCTGTTTCTGCTTCTGCTGACCCAGCAAATACTGCTTTAGCACAGGATGGCGCTGTTCTAACAGCAGCGGGCCGAACTTACAGGCAATTCTGTGTTCAAATAAGTCCGCTTGCTCTTCTTTTCCTGCGTTTCTCACAGTCCCGTATGCGTCTTTTCCCAGAAATTTTGCAGCCATCATGGGGTAATACTTGCCGTCCTCCAGCACCATATCCTCCGCTGTAATCTGATATCCCTGCTGCAACAGAAATTCCCGAAAAGACGCAATTTCAGACTGGGGCTGCAAAACCAGCTTTTCTGCTGCCGCTGCAGCTTCTTCTCCCTGCATCAGAATCCGCTGCATCAGGGCGCCGCCCATACCTGCAATCACAATAACATCCGCTTCCCTGGGCTTTAACCCCAAACATCCATCTGATAATCTGGCTTCAATTGCCTGTTCCAGTCCATATTGTAAGATATGCTCTCTGGCCTGGCTTAAAGGCCCTTCCCTGATATCCATGGCAATGGCCCTTTGGGCTTTCCCAGCTGCCACCAGATAGACAGGTATGTATCCGTGATCTGTCCCCACGTCTGCCGCCACGCTGCATTCCCCCACAAGCTCTGCTACTGCCTGCAGCCTTTTTGATAACTGTAACATATGCAAACACAAGCTCCTGTTCATTCTTTCCTTAAATTTAATCCAGATAATCCTTCAGTTTCCGGCTTCTGCTTGGATGACGGAGTTTGCGCAGCGCCTTTGCTTCAATCTGGCGAATCCGCTCTCTGGTTACATTAAATTCTTTGCCCACTTCTTCCAGGGTTCTTGCGCGGCCGTCGTCTAATCCAAACCGCAGGCGCAGCACCTTCTGCTCCCGCTCTGTCAGCGTGCCAAGCACCTCCACCAGCTGCTCTTTTAACAGTGTAAATGCCGCCGCATCTGCCGGAACAGGCACATTGTCATCCTGAATAAAGTCGCCCAGATGACTGTCCTCCTCCTCGCCGATGGGAGTTTCCAAAGACACCGGCTCCTGGGAGATCTTCAGAATTTCCCGCACACGGTCCACCGGCATATTCATTTCTTCTGCAATCTCTTCCGGAGAAGGCTCCCGGCCCAATTCCTGCAATAACTGCCTGGACACACGGATTAATTTGTTGATGGTTTCTACCATATGCACCGGAATCCGGATGGTTCTGGCCTGGTCTGCAATGGCCCTGGTAATGGCCTGACGAATCCACCAGGTTGCATAGGTGGAAAACTTATAGCCTTTGCGGTAATCAAACTTTTCCACGGCTTTAATAAGACCCAGATTTCCCTCCTGAATCAAATCTAAAAACAGCATTCCCCGGCCCACATAACGCTTTGCAATGGACACCACCAGACGTAAATTCGCTTCCGCAAGCTGCTTTTTCGCCTCCTGGTCTCCCAGCTCCATCCGTTTGGCCAGTTCAATTTCTTCTTCCGCGCTCAGCAGGGGAACCTTACCGATTTCCTTTAAATACATACGAACAGGATCTTCGATGGAAATTCCATCCGGAACGGAAAGGTCAATGTTTTCAACTTCTACTTCTTCCTCCTCGTCTATGAGGATATCGTCATCGTCATCATCAGAAATCCGCAGTATATCAATGTTATTGGATTCCAGAAAGTCCAGAATTTTCTCAAACTGTTCCGCGTCCAATTCCATGTCATGAAAAAAGTCGTTGATTTCCTGATATTCCAGGACGTTTTTTTTCTTTTTGGCGATGGCTAACAATTCCTGCAGCTTTTCGATAAATTTCACACTTTTTTCTTCCATTTCGTTTCATCCTTCCATTCGTTGTTTATATTTTATCCCTAATCAGTGGAAATATACAGTTTACCATGAGGTGCTTTACCATGAGGAGGGACCCAACAGCTCTCAGCTAAACCTCATCTTCCGCAGCAGCTGCAGATTCTTCTTATCCGCAACCAATTTCTGCAGCCCCTCCAAATCCGCAGGCTCCAAGCGCTTCGACCTCTCATTGATACTGTTTTCCTTCATCCGAATGACTGTATCCTTCAATGCCTTCTCTTTCTCCGCCTGTGTCTCAATCTGGAGAATCCTGGCGTTAAACAGGCCGGCAATCTCCCTCTGCTGCTCTTCTTCCGTAAACATGCTGATAATCCTGGCCGGATTCAGCTCTCCTGCCCGATGCTGGGCAAACACCTCTTCTGCCGCCTGCCGGTACAGCTCTTCTGTAAAATCCTCCGGGCCGATGTAAGGCTCAATCACCTCAAACAGCTCTGGTTTTTCAATCAGCCAGGTGAGCATTAATTTCTGCGACTGTTTTATGCCGTCCTCTTTCTGCCGTTTTTTCTTATCCTGGACGCCGGATTTCAAGGGCTGTCTCTCCCTGCCGAACCCTCCCTGGGTTCCCAGGCGCATCACCAGCCTGCGCAGATTGTCAAACCCTGTCTGGTATTTTTCCGCTACTGCCTCAATATAATTCTCCCGCTCCAGTTCTTCCTCAAATTCCAGGATTTTCCGGGCCACAGCATGATAAAATGCAGTTTTGCCCTCCGGATCTTTCAGATCATAGTCCCGCTCCATGGTCTCTGTCTCAAACATAAAACTGTTCTGGGCCTGCCCGATCCGCTTCTGATATTCTTCGGCTCCCTCTGCCCTTATAAATTCATCCGGATCTTTGTAAGGCTTCATATTGACTATTTTCACGCTGATCCCGGCCTCTTTCAGCATGGGAATTGCCCGCAAAGCCGCTTTGATCCCGGCGCCGTCGCTGTCAAAGGTACAGAACACCTCTTTCGTGTACCGTTTCAGCAGCGCCGCATGGCCCTGGGTAAATGAGGTTCCCAAAGCCGCCACCGCATTGTCAAATCCCGCCTGGTGCAGCGCAATAACATCCATATAGCCCTCACACAGCAAAATCCCCTGTTTTCTGGAAGATCTAGCAATATTTAATCCGTAAAGATTCCGGCTCTTGTCAAAAATCATGGTTTCCGGAGAGTTTACATACTTGGGCTCTCCATCCCCCAGCACCCGGCCGCCGAAGCCGATGACACGGTGATTCACATCCATAATGGGAAACATGACCCGGTTCCAGAACTTATCCCGGCCGCCCCTGCTTTCATCCAGGGTCACCAGTCCGGAATCCTTCAAAATCTCATCCCCATATCCCTGTTTGCGCAGATATTGATAGAGATCGTCGCTGAATTTATTGGAATAGCCCAGTCCGAATTTCTTCATAGTCTCCCCGCTGAGGCCCCGGTCTGCAAAATACTTCATGGCTGTCTGCCCCTGCTCCATCCGCAGCTGGGCATAGAAATATTTGGCGGCCGCCTTATTGATTTCCAAAAGCCTTGCTTTTTTGTCCGCCTCCTGTCTGGCCCGGCCTGACAATTCCTGCCGGGGAAGCTCTATCCCCGCCTTCTGGGCAAGAGTCTCTAAAGCCTCCGGAAATGTGGCGTTCTCATACTGCATCAAAAATGTAATGGCGTTTCCCCCTGCCCCGCAGCCGAAACAGTAATACATCTGTTTGCCCTGAGACACCGAAAAAGAGGGCGTCTTTTCGTTATGAAACGGACAGAGGCCAAAATAAGTGCTGCCTTTTTTCTGCAGACGCACATAACCGGAAATCACATCCACGATATCGTTGGCCGAACGAACCTCTTCAATCAGTTCATCTGAATAATAAGGCATCTCTGCTCCTTTCCATTCATCCATGCGCGCCGTTTTAGCGTACAATATTCCCGGATGAAATCTCTCAGATTAATTAATCTGCCACGCCTTCGGCATAAAATACTCCTCAAATTTTGCTATGGCATAGCGGTCTGTCATTCCTGCAATATAATCACAGACCACCCGCTCCCGTTCTTCTCCCTGTTCCAGCATCAGAAGATACTGTTTGGGAAGGCAGTCGATATGCTTATTATAATAGTAAAACAACCGGTTCAGTAAATCCTTGGCCCGTTCCTCCTCCCCCTTTGCCATTGAATTCCGGTACACATTCTCAAACATAAACTTCCGCAGTCCCTTCATGGCCTGCTCCACATCCTCCGACATGCAGATATCATTCTTCCCCAAACTGTTTGTTATTATATTATGTATCAGGGTATTCAAACGTTTCCGTGTGGTATTGCCCAAAATCTCCCGGTACTCTGCGGGCAGATCCTTCTCAGACAGCACTTTTCCCCGGATTGCATCGTCAATATCATGATTAATATATGCAATTTTATCAGAAAGGCGGACGATTTTTCCCTCCATGGTGGAAGGCATCAGCCTGGTCTGGTGGTTTAAAATCCCGTCCCGCACTTCCCAGGTCAAATTCAGCCCCTCTCCGTTCTTTTCCAGAGTCTCAACAATCCGCACACTCTGCTCGTTGTGTTTAAAACCGCCCTCATAAATGGAATTCAGCATATATTCCCCTGCATGTCCAAAAGGGGTATGTCCCAAATCATGTCCCAGGGCAATAGCCTCCACCAAATCCTCATTCAAACGCAGGGCTTTTGCAATGGTTCTTGCATTCTGGGATACCTCCAGCGTATGCGTCAGCCTGGTGCGGTAATGATCGCCCCGGGGCGTCAGAAAAACCTGTGTCTTATGCTTCAAACGCCGAAAGGATTTGCAGTGAAGAATTCTGTCCCTGTCTCTTTGAAATACCGGCCTGATATCGCATTGGGGCTCCTCTCTGTCCCGTCCTCTGGAATTCTCGCTGAGCGTGGCAAAAGGACTTAAATAGGTCCGTTCCAACAACTCCATATTCTCTCTAATGAGCATTCCCATCACCTCTATAATGATATATTCCGCACAAATTCTCCATTTCCTTTATTTTTTCGCAAAAAACCGCAGAATTTTACAAAACTGCCCAAAACTGTTCCGAAAAATAAAACACATGAAAATTTGACGGTGATATACCTCCATAAGCGGGAACGTTCTGCCTGTGCACTGGAAATTTTAAAAACAGGAAAAGAGCTATTGCTATTTGCAACAGCTCTTTCTTTGCGTGCAGGAGATGGGACTTGAACCCACACGATATTGCTACCACAGGCACCTGAAGCCTGCGCGTCTGCCAATTCCGCCACTCCTGCGCAACACTGACAATAGCTATTATATATACTAAGGGGAAATTTGTCAACACTTTTTTTTAAATTTTTCAAAAAATTTAAAAAACATAGTTACTGTTCACACAGGACTTTGCATTTACTGCAAAGTCCGTAAGAAAATGACTCAGTGGCGAGTAAATCCCATTCGCAAAGCGAATTTTAAATGGATTTGCGAAGGTTACTGTGAACTGAGTGAACAGTAACAAAACATATTATTCAAACGGATACGTCATTCCCCACTGGCTGCGCACAGACGTCAGCGTTTCCATCACATCGCGGACCATCTGAAAGTTATCCGCTCCGCTCCGGGCTCTGATATAATCCTGCATATCCTGCACTTCATACTGCAGCGCCAGTTCTGATTTTCCCTCCTCAATCACTTCTGTCCGCCCGTCCTGGGTATAGGTTATCACTGCCTTCTCTGCCCTTGGGTAATTGTCGATTTCGATGTATCCCTTCTCGCCTGCGATTACGCCCCGCTTGGGCTGCTTGGCGCGCATGGTAAGAGCCATAACCGCCAGCTCCCCATCCGGGTTTTTCAGCAAAATGCCGCTGCTTTCATCTACGCCGGTTTCAAAATAGTTAGCGGTGGTGAGAACCGTATTGGGTTTGCTTTTCATAAAATATCTTGCAAAAGAAACTGCATAGACGCCGATATCCAACAGCGCCCCGCCGGCCAGTTCTTTGGAAAAGAAACGGTTATTCCTGTCATATTCCTTGCAACTTCCGAAATTCACCTGCACCATTTTAACGCTGCCGATAACGCCCTCCTCAATCATCCGGCTCAGTTTTTTATACAGCGGCATATGAAAAAGCGTTGTGCCGTCACAGATGACAAGTCCTTTTTCTTCTGCGATTGCGGCGCATTCCTCCAACTGCCTGCTGTTTACCGTGATGGACTTTTCACAGAAAACATGCTTTCCTGCCTCTAAAGACCGTTTGAGCCACTGGTAATGGGAATTATGGGGCGTTGCAATGTAGACAATGTCTATATTTTCATCCGCCAGCATTTCTTCTGCGCTGCCGTATGAGTGAACTGCGCCCAGTTCCTGCGCGTATTTTTCTGCTTTTTCCAGGCTTGTGCCGCATACGGCGTAGATTTCGCCGTTTACGGACTTAAGGGCCTGCCCCATATCATGGGCGATCCATCCGGTTCCTAATATTCCCCAGTTAAATTTCTGCATTGGTTTTCCTCCTGATTTCTTTACGCCTGAAGCCAGGCTGCTCTGATTTTATGATTTCCATTCCGTCTGACCCTGCTATAATGGCTTTTGACGCAATACGGTAAAACAGGGAATGCCCTGTCAGCCCCGGCACCTGATCTAATTTCAGCGACAATTCTCCTATATTTTCTACCGAAGAAAATTTTGCTTCCAGCAAGTAATTTCCGTAATCGCTGACAAGGACGCCGGCCTTTTGGGCAGACCTGCGCTCCGTCACGACTGCTCCCATTTGTTCCAGACATTTTTTTACACAGGCATATGCCGGCGGAAGAACTTCCACGGTAACCGGATAAGAAAAAGTCAGTGTTTCATGATATTTTCCTTCATCCGCCAGCAGCACATACTCTTTTGCCATACAGGCGGCTATTTTCTCCTGGGTATGGATTCCGCCGCAGCTTTTCAGCGCATTCAGTTCTGCGTCCAGCTCGTCGCACCCGTCAAAAGCAAGGTCTGTTTCTTCTGTCAGTTCCAGGGGAAGAACGGGAATGTGATGCTGAATACAGAGCCTTAAGGTATCCCGGGACGGCGTTACCGCCTGAATGCGTCTCTGATGCTTCTCGATTTCTTCTATTAAAAGGGCTACCGTACTGCCGCCGCCTAATCCCACAATCATACCGTTTTCTATCATTTCAAGGGCCTTTTGCGCACATTTTTTCTTCATATAGAATCTCCTTCTTTGAGCGGTTTTTTCAAAAATGCCAGAATCAGGCAGCCAACCACGGAACCTGCCAGAATGGCCAGCGCATACAGCAGAGGATTTCCGATGGTGGGCAGTACGAAGATTCCCCCGTGGGGCGCACGGAGCGTACAGCCAAACAGCATGGACAGTCCTCCTGCTGTGGCAGAACCTATGATACAGGAGGGAAGCACCCGGATTGGGTCATTTGCTGCAAAAGGTATGGCCCCCTCTGAGATAAACGAAAGTCCCAGCAGATAATTCACCAGACCGGATTCCCGTTCCTTCTGTGTAAAACGGTTCTTGAAAAATGTGGTGCACAATGCAATTACCAAAGGCGGAATCATGCCTCCGGCCATAACTGCAGCCATAATTTCAAAATTCCCCTCCGCCAGCTGGGAGGTACCGAATACATAAGAAGTCTTATTCACCGGGCCGCCCATGTCAACGGACTGCATACCTGCCACCACGATACCAAGGAGCACTTTGCTGGTTCCGTTCATGCTGTTTAACGCATTTGTCAGCGCATCATTAATCATTCCCATCAGCGGATTAATCAGCGTCGTAACCACAGAACCGGATAAAATGCCAATTACAGGATAAATAATCATCGGACGTACGCTGTTCAGCGACTGGGGCAGCTTTGACGTCAGTTTTTTAAGCAGCAGCACCAGATATCCCGCCGCGAAGCCTGCAAACAGCGCCCCTAAGAATCCCGCATTCACCTCTCCGCCAGCCGGATTCAGGAAGGTTGAGCCGCTTTTTGCCACAAGCCCTGCCACAAAGCCTACTGCAAGCCCCGGCCGGTCTGCAATGCTCATTGCAATGTATCCGGATAATACCGGAAGCATCATGCCGAAGGAAAATTCCCCAATGGTTTTCAGATAAGCCGCCAGCGGCGTGTTTTTTCCAAAATTCGCCGGATCAATGCTGTAATCGTCAAACAAAAACGCCAGGGCAATCAATATGCCGCCGCCAATCACAAAGGGAAGCATATGAGATACGCCGTTCATCAGATTCTTATAAATCTGACGTCCCATACTTTCAGATTCCCCGGCTTCGCTTTCTGCCTGGGCAGCGCCGGTATGGCGGTAAATGGGAACGCTTCCGCTGACTGCATGGGAGATCAGCTCCTCTGCCTTATGTATGCCGTCCGCCACTTTTGTGATAAGAACCGGTTTTCCGTCAAACCTTGCCAGATCCACGTTCTTATCAGCCGCTATGATAATGCATTCTGCATGAGCAATATCTTCCGGCGTCAGCACGTTCTTGGCCCCGTCCGCTCCCTGAGTCTCAACCTTGATGGAAATATTCATCTGCTTCCCTTTCATCTCCAGGCTTTCCGCTGCCATAAACGTATGGGCAATGCCTGTGGGACATGCGGTGATTGCCAGTACCCGGTATCCGCTTCCGGGCTGCTCTAAAGCTTTCTTTGCTTTCTTTCCGTCCAGTTCGTCCTCCTTCTCATCAATCATTCTCACAAACTGTTCCGGTGTTTCCGCCTTTACCAGAGCGTCCTTGAACTCTGTATCCATCAGAATCGTTGAGAGCTTTGCAAGAGCTTCTAAATGCACGTTTGCTCCGGTTTCCGGCGCGGCAATCATAAAAATCAATTCTGCCGGTTCTCCGTCCAGGGATTCATAGTCCACCCCTCCTTTGATTACTGCAGCCGCCAGTCCCGCCCGTTTTACCGCAGCGCATTTGGCATGGGGAATGGCAATTCCTTCCCCGATTCCTGTGGTTCCCTCCTCTTCTCTTGCCAGAACCCCCTGCCTGTAGGCTTCTCTGTCATTTAAGTTCCCTGATTTCTCCATCAGCCGGGTCATGCAGTCGATGGCTTCTGCCTTCGACGAAGGACTTGCATTTACATCAATCGCATTCAGGCTGAGCAAGTCACTGATCCTCATACTTATTTCCTCCTCAATCCACATTATTTTTACAGCTGATCTGTCCGGTTATCTGCTGCGTAAATTATTTTCGTATTTTTTTATATCGCGATATTTATTTTTGTATATTTAGTATATCACGTAATTAATTATTGTCAATTACATTCATTACGAAAATTATTTTTCTACAGATTTAATAAATATGTGGATGATATTTCGGAATTCAAGGGTACTTTTACAGCATATTGCATAAAACCCCAAAATTTGGACATAAAAAACTGCCGGAAAACAATCTTTTCGTGCATGTTCCGACAGCCCAGGCTTTTAGAAAACTAAAGCTTTTCATCCGCAATCAGGTTTTCACAATAATTGATGCAGTCATAACTCCGTTTCTCCCCTACAGTCAGAAACAGGTACAAAACTTCCATTACCGTCATGGCCGATACTCTGGAAAAACAGATTTCATTTAGAAACAGTTTCTCCCTGGTTGCAGTCTGAATATGATAATCTGCGCTGTTTGCAACAGTGGAATTGGGATTATTTGTGATTCCTACCGTTACCACGCCGCGTTTTTTCGCCTCCCGCACCATTTTTACCACCTGTCTGGATTCCCCCGAATTGGATATGGCAATCATCATATCATCTCTGCCCAGTGACAGGGAAAATGCCAGCTGCGTTTCCCAGATTGTACCTGCCACAGCCCGGATGCCGATTTCATTAAATTTAAAGCAGCCGTCCAGGGCAACGGGTATGGTGTTCCCAACAGCCACAAACTGGACAACTCCCGCCTGTTTGATATGATCCAGAATTGTATTCAGCTGCTTTTCGTCCATCAGAGATATGGTCTGGCGGATTTCGTCTATTTTATTTGCCAGGATATTCTGCAGCGACTGCCCGATATCCTCTCTTGAAATATGGTTCGAAACAGGCGTTTCCAGTCCGCTGTCTACAATTTCCTTTGCAAGCTGGATTTTAAGCTGGTGAAACCCTTCCACGTCGCATTTATGACAGAAGCGTGAAACAGTGGCAACGCTTGTCCCGCAGGATTTGGCCAGTTCCCCGATGGTCATGTTGACGGCTTCTGTATGATTCTGGATGATGAAATTTGCGATTTTTTTTTCCTGTTCAAAAAAATTGTCATATAAAATATGAATCGTGTCCAGCACGGACTTTTGCTTTTCCATGGCTTTTCTCCTTTACGAAAATAAGTTTCACAGCTTTATGATATAAGAAATCAGCGACAGTCAATGTTCCTTCAACTGATGCCGCCTGTTTCAACAGCCGCTTTTCATTTTTTCAAACAACTGCCATAAATTACATCCAATATCCCTGACTAATTCTTCCTCACTGTTTGCAAAACATTTTGCTCTTTGTATAGCCATATCTACATTGGGCAGATAGTTCTCTTTAAAGTGAATTCCCTTTTTCCCATGATGAGCTTTCTTTGAAACTTCCCCGCTGACAAAAGTATGATGATCCGAGATTTTTTTATTTTCCCGGATTTTTTCTATTTCGTCCGCATACTCCTTTTCCACGTCTGATAAATGCAGTAAAAGCCAAAACTCAAAACACGGATTGGCAACGTAACATTTGTATTGCTTTTCCTTGCAATATTCCATAAGCTCTAACATATCAGCTTCTGAATGTGCCTCTTTATCTCTGTCAATCAGTATGCAAAATTCATCTAATTCATGTCTATATTCATGCAAATATTTTCGATAGTTAATGTTATAGCCTATTTTCATTAAATCCGTTTCAAAAGCATTTCTCTTCCTTCTCGGTATCTTTTGCGGATCATCCAGGTATTTTTCAACAAATTCGTCGCCGTATTTTTCTATAAATTGTTCCGGAATATCTTCTATCAAATTTTCCCTTCCCAATGCACGCAGACTAAGATATTCTTCCAATAATTCGACTACCTGCAAAGGCGCGCTGTTTGTATCTTTCCTGCTTCTTCCCAGAACCTTTACATCAATTCTCCCACTCATGCCCAGATGTGCACGATTATCAGAAACGCCCCGTAAATATTCCATCTCTGTTCTATTCCCTTCAACAGAAATAAAAAAGATTTTCTCCAGTTCCTCCTTCTCTTCCTCTGACTCCCGTTCAAATACCGAAGATGACAGGCGGTATTTATTCCTCATACATTCCCTCCAAATCCAGTTCCTCTTTAAACACAGGAATTGCGCCATACCTTCCCAGCAAATATTCCTTATCAATTTTCTTGTCAAATCTTGCCCGGAATTTATTCAGCGAATAAACCTTCGAACTGTGGTTATCCTGCCGTTCCACAAACCAGATTTCATCCTGCCGTACCAAATCCAGATCCAGCAAATTAGAATCATGGGTGGTTGCAATCATCTGACACCTTTTCTCCCCTTTCAGGGCATAAAACAATTTCAAAAACTGCTGTGTGACTTTCGTATGGAGACTTCTGTCTATCTCATCGATCAAAAACACACTGTCTTCCCATCTTTCATAAAAAAGAGGAATCAAATCAAACAGCCTTTTCGTTCCGTCCGATTCATCCTCATACTCAAACAGTTCTTCCAGATTACCATGATTTATAAGCATTTTATTATAAATTATATTTCCTTCCTCATTTCTACGCAGAAAATACACATTTCGATTGATTTTAATCATGTAAGGCCGCTCATTCACTTTATTTGACAGTTCAATTCTGATTTCCTCTCTTTTTTCTTCCGGCATATTTTCCAGAATTTTCTCAAAATCCATCTCCTGCTGCTGACCTTCTATTGATTCTATCCCTGTGTCAAAAAAAGAGATCAAATCTGAAAAAAGCTCTCTTGTATTTTCATTGGAAGCAATCTCATTAATTTTTTTATACTTTGAATTAGGAAATAAAACAATCATGCGCTTAAACCATTTCTGCACTTCTGTAATTTCTGCAAATATTCCTGCCGGCTCTTTTCCCCTGTCCGCAAGATCACTTAAAATTGTTTTCCTCCGAAAAGCATCCGAAATATTCTGATCAAAATCCTCAAGATAGACCTTCATCCTCATACTTTCTTCAGTTTTCGCATGAAACGCCTCCGTGCTGGTGAGGCTGTTTCCTTTTTCATCCACCTCACGGTTAAAAATACAAATTTCTTTTCCGCTGGCTTCCACCCTGACAAGCCATTCCGATAATACTTCTCTTTTCATATAGGAAATAACCAGGCCATAAGAATATTCTATTCCATTTACATCTATTCTGTATTCGAATACTCCCGGCCTTCCATACATTTCCTTTTCAATCCGAAAATACTTTTTTTCCAGATTCACTTTGTCAAGTCCATATAAAATAATTTCTCTCGAAAAACCCACAGCTTCTATCAAATTACTCTTTCCGCTGGCGTTCGCGCCAAAAATCAAAGCGCTCTTTAAGATCTTCCGATTCCCGGCCAATGACACATGTTCTTTATGTCTGGTTACTTTACCTGCCAACAATGAAATATGCTGCGGCTCATAAAAAGATTTGTAATTACTTACAGAAAAACCAATTAACATACCCGTACCTGCCTTTCGCAACTCCCATTTTATTATATTGTGATTTTTTCACTATGTCAATTGTATTATTCTTCTATTTTTACAAATATAGTATTTATATTGTGATTTTTACACTTTGCAAACCAGATAAGAATACAAAATGCCACTTAGACAGACCCCCGCTTCCTGTTTTTCAAAGAAAAATCCATATTTGCCATTTCCCTCCATCTGTTATAAAATCAACATGTACTATTTTTAACCAGAAAAGGAGAACTCAAATGAACAATTGTATTGCAGCTCAGTCCGGCGGCCCCACCGCCGCCATTAACGCCAGTCTTGCCGGGGTCATCCAGGGCGTCCTTGACCGTCCGGAATACGATCATATCTACGGCTCCCTCAACGGAATCACCGGAATCTTAGAAGAGCGTTTTCTGGATTTGACCGAAACCTTTCAGGAAGCAGACAACCTGGAGCTTTTAAAAGTAACTCCTGCCATGTATCTGGGCTCCTGCCGCTATAAACTGCCCAATCCAGAAGATGACCCTGCTGTTTATGAAACCATCTTCCGTTTTTTTGAAAAAATGGAAATCACTGCCTTTTTCTATATCGGCGGAAACGATTCCATGGACACCGTGGATAAACTGTCCGCATACGCAGCCAGGGTTCAGAGCCAGGTTTGCATCATCGGCATTCCCAAAACCATTGACAATGATCTGTGCGTCACCGATCACACCCCGGGATTTGGTTCTGCCGCAAAATATGTGGCCTCTTCCCTTCTGGAAATTTATCACGATACCGCCATTTATGCTCCCAAAAGCGTAACGATTGTGGAAATCATGGGAAGAGACGCCGGATGGCTCACTGCAGCCTCCGCACTGGCCCGCAATGAATACTGCACGGCGCCTCATCTGATTTACCTGCCGGAGGCAGCCTTTGACAAAGAAGCCTTTCTGAAAGACGTGGGAAGCCTTCTGGAAACACGCAGCAATGTAATCGTGGCCGTCTCTGAAGGAATCCGCGACAAAGAAGGCAATTACATCAGCGCTTCCACCGGCTCTGCAGACAATTTCGGACACAGCCAGTTAAGCGGCGCAGGCAAAACACTGGAATATCTGGTGCAGGAGCGTCTGAATGTAAAAGTGCGCTCCATTGAGCTGAATATCCTTCAGCGGTGCGGCGCCCATATAGCTTCCCTCACAGATCTGGAAGAATCCTTCTGCCAGGGACAGCAGGGCGTTTCTCTGGCTGCGCAGGGCATAACCGGCCAAATGGTAATTATTCAGCGCACAGGCAATGAGCCTTACCAGGTTTCCTATGGCTCCTCACCGGTATGTGACATCGCCAACCAGGTAAAATCCGTTCCTAAAGCATACATCAACGCTGCCGGAAACGACGTGACCCCGGAAATTCTTTCCTACCTGCGGCCGCTGATTCAGGGACAGCCCAAGCTGGCCTTTGACCAGGGAATTCCCCGCTATCTTCCTGTGCCGCATTTATATGCTTAGCTTGTCGTGCGACAGCCCCTAATTTTAAATTATCACAGATATTACTCCGGCGAACTAAGGCAGCTATCCCAGCGCCACATCCAGGATCATCATCACCAGAAATCCCACCATCACCCCGATGGTTCCCACATTGGAGGTTTCATCCGGCTGCGCTTGGGGAATCAGTTCATCCGCCACCACATAAATCATGGCCCCGCCGGCAAAAGCCAGAAGCCAGGGCATCAAAGGCACCACAGCGGCGGCCGTGAGAAATACGGCGATTCCGGCCAGAGGCTCCACAATTCCGGACAAACACCCGGTCAGAAACGCCTTGCCCACGCCGGCTCCGGACTGACGGACCGGCAGGGAAATAGCCGCTCCTTCCGGGAAATTCTGAATGCCGATTCCCGCTGCAAGACCGATGGCGGAAGCCAGATATGCCGGATCTCCGGGATGCTGGCCAGCCAGGACAAAGGCCAGGCCCACTGCCATTCCCTCCGGAATATTGTGGGCAGTGACCGCCAGCACCAGAAGCTTCGCTCCTGCCTTTCTTTGGGGCAGACAGGCGCCTGCCGGCTGCTTTAAAACATCCGCACTTTCGCAGGAATGAAGATCCCCGGCAGAACCGCCGATTCCGCAGCTGTCTCCTGCCAGGCCGCATCCGTGAAGCCAGGGAAGCATCTTATCCACCAGATACAAAAACAAACCTCCGAATACAAACCCCAGAGCCGGCGGAAACCAGGGCGCCAGGCCCAGTTCCCCGCTCTGTTCTATGGAGGGGATCAGAAGGGACCAGACGGAAGCCGCCATCATCACGCCAGAGGCAAACCCCAGAAACGCCCGGTTCATGGTATCGCTGACGGCTCCCCGGAAGCAAAAGACCACCGCCGCCCCTAAGGATGTCATAAAAAACGTAAAGCCGGTGCCTAATAACACCTGTAAAAATGTATTCAAATTAATCATAAAAACTCCAGAACTGCATTTCATAATTACAGTATGCAGCATTGGAGTTTCTGTGTATTTAATGTATTAAAATAAGAGGTATGAGTTTTGGAAAACATTTTGGCAAGGCAGAACGATTCAGAATCATCTCTCCTTACCCAAACCAGTCACAACCTCAAAATACCTGCCGATTTCCCGCCAGGCTTCTTTGGATTCCGGCATCATCATCATGCCCATCTGAAACACATGGAACATTCCCTCGTAAATGCTCAGACGCACCTTCGCCCCCTGTTTTTGGGCTTTATAGGCAACTCCCACGGAATCGCTTAAAAGCATTTCCACGGAGCCGGCCTGTATCAGCATGGGCGGAAATCCCCAGTAATCCCCGAACATCGGAGAAATATACGGTTCCTTGGGATTGTGCCATCCGATATACTCCCGGTTGTAAATCAGGCTGTCCCTGGTATTTCCAAAAAGGGGATCTCTCTCATAATTGTCCTCATAGGAAGGGCCGCTTGCCGTCAAATCAGCCCAGGGAGACATGAGAATCAGCCCTCCGGGCAGCCGCCGGTTATGATCCTTCAGATACATACAAAGAGCCAGCGCAAGGCCGCCTCCTGCAGAATCTCCGGCCACAATAATCTGCCGGCTGTGCCATCCATTCTCCTTCAGCCAGTCAAAGGCCGCTGCTGCATCCTCCAAAGCCGCCGGATAGGGATTCTCCGGCGCCACCCGGTAATCCACGGTCAGCACGCTCATGCCCCTGCTGACTTCGCAATACAGGCCTGCAAAGGAACGGTAAGCGTTGCGCATGGCTCCGATATAGCCGCCGCCGTGAAGCTGCAGAATCACATAGTCACTTCTGGGAGCTTCACGGCTGCTGAGATATTCCATCCGAAACCGGGGCATTTCAATCTCTTCCATATAGAAGCAGTCGGGGCACCGCCATTTCGGCTCCACAAGCTTTTTCCGCAGTTCTCCGGTTTTAATCTTTCTTCCAATCAGGTTATCATTGGTCACATGGGCGATCATATCCCGAATGACCCTGCCCATCACGCTGACTTCTCCCATTGCCTGTCCTTTCTTAATCCCTGTAAGCCAAATGATCTGCCGGCTGTTTTTCATTCTCACAATACAAACCGTCTATCATTCAGCAGATAAATTTGCTACACATGAAACCTCCGCTTCAGCTCCGCCTTGGCCTTCCGGTCGCCGAAAATCAGCGTGCCCAGAAGCAGGCACAAAGACACAGCCAGGGCCGTAAGGGCAGACGCGGGTTTGGTAATCACCCCGAACCTCCACAGAATCATACATGCCACAGAAGCCACCGCCGTTAAAATCTGCATCAGAATATAACTCTGCCAGTTAGATGCATTCATAATCATCAATGTGACTATAGTTCCGTTCAGCAGTAAAATCGCCCCGGGCAGCACATAATTCACAGACCAGCCCCGGTATCCCACAATATGATCCGCCGCAATAACCAGAAGCACTGCGCCGATGACCTGAATCAGTATCACTGTCTGATAGCCCCGGTTCTTCTGCAGTGAGTATTTCAGCGTAATGTAAAAATACAAAATACAGATTCCCGTAACCGCAGACCACCAGATTCCGTGAAAATACAGATAATTAATCACAATCAGAGCCGCCTCTGACACAATGGCCAGAAAACTGTACAGCCTTACAATAAAACTCAGTTTTCTGGAGACAGATGTTACATCCGGATATCCGGTGATCTGCTCCTCTTCCCCGGATATTTCCAAAACACTGCTGCACAGCGGGCAGACAGCCGTGTCATCTAAAATATTCACCCTGCATTTTTTGCACTCTCTCATTGGCTATAAACTCCATTCGTCTCTATTTTCACCGGTATCCCATCCTCCGAAAGCCTCCGGAAAAATCCCCGCTGCACAGACACATCCGCCAGATTACTGGTAATCGTAAAAACCAGCGTATCCTGATAGGAGCAGATGGTGCCTTTAATGCTCTGTCCTTCCGACATGGACAAAAAAGCCCGGAATCCTTCGATATAGTCCTGATACTCCTCCCGGACCTGAATGTTCCCGATATTTGTCACCGTTGTGGTGTTGGCCAGGGCGCTGCTGTGATACACATACCGCATGGCAATATTTTTAAGAAACAGCGGAACTGCCCGCAGAATAAAATTTTTCTCATTTGATACGTTATAGGCAAAAAGGTTCTCCAGATTCTCCCGGTTAATCTGGCTCCGCAGGCTTTCCGCCACAATCTCCGCCACCTCTGCAAAGGTATAGCCTTCCTTTTTGGGACGAAATACTGCCGACACAATCACGAAAAAATTCTTCATGGTGATGGAGTCAAAGTAGGGCCGCAGATTCACCGGAACGCAGGAACTGATGGGCCGCTTCCCGGGCATTCCATGAAGGCATTCCTGATAAATGCTCCACAAAAAAGCCGCCACCAGATACTCATTGATGGACACCTGGTACTGACTACAGGCCTCCTTCAGCTGTCGGATAGGCATAAGGCCATGCATCACCCCAAGCTCCGAAGGCCTTAGCTTCTCTCCCTTCACATGATAGGCCCGTTCCGTTTTATATCCTTTTTTATGGCTCTTTTTATAATTTTTCAGATAACTGTCCTCCCGGTTCAGGGAAGTGTCGCTGCAGAGCCCGTCTCCCATTTTCTCCTGCAGCGCAGGATGCGCAAGCCGAAGATACTGATAAGTCAGCTCCTTCAGAAAGGTAATTCCTCCCATGCCGTCTGTCAGCACATGAAAAACCTCCAGATTAATTCGATTTTTGTAGAAATTGACCCGAAACAGATAATTTCGGTTCCGGTTGGGAGAGATAAACTGGCAGGGATAACGGTATTCCTCCTTTACCTCCGGCGCCGGCTTTTGATTCGTCTCAAAATAATACCAGAAAATCCCATAACGCATCCGCACCCGAAAAACGTCAAACCATGGCAGGACCCTCTCCAATGCCTGCTGCAAAAGCTCCTTTTGAATCTCTTCTTTCAGGACAACGGAAATACGGTAGACATTGCTCATGCCTTCTCCTGCAATCACCGGAAACAAATGCGCCGTATTGTCCAGTTTATCCCATTTAATTTCTCTTCTTTCTGCCATTTTGCAAAACTCCTGATCTGCTGTGATAAAACAGCCGTTTTCTTACCCCATAATCTTCTGCCCTTTTGCGTCAGGAAGGGCGCTCCTGTGTATCGAAATATAGATTGTCCGCTTGGTACCGGAGCGTGTATTAAAATGCTCTAAGACAGCCATTTTTTCAGTATCTTAACCAGAAGCTGAATGTCAATGGGCTTCGCCAGATGGTCATTCATTCCCGTATGTATTGCCTTCTGCACGTCCTCGGAAAATGCATTGGCTGTCATTGCCACAATGGGGATGGTCCCGGCGTCCTTACGGCCGCTGTCACGGATCTTCTTTGCCGCCGTATAGCCGTCCATCACCGGCATCTGGATATCCATAAAAACAATATCGAAGCTGCCTGCCTCCCGGCTCTGATAAATCTCAACCGCCTCTTTGCCGTTTGAAGCCAGCGTTACTTCCAGTTCAAACATTTTCAGTATTTCCATTGCAATTTCAATATTTAATTCGTTGTCCTCCACCAGCAGCACCCGTTTGCCCGGGAATGCAGCCGTTTCTTCTTTTTCCTCTCTGTTCTCTTGTTCTTTCTTTTCCTCTTCGCTCTGCAGCGGTAAAAACAGCGTTATGGTGAATTCAGAGCCTTTGTCCAGCTCGCTTTTCACCTGGATATCCCCCTTCATCAGCTGAATCAGGTTGTAGGCAATAGGCATGCCAAGGCCGGTGCCTTCGATGCTCTCTACCCTTGGGTCCCCGGAACGCTCAAAGGGCTCAAACAGTTTCTTCTGGAACTCCTCTGACATGCCGAATCCATTATCTGCAATGATAAACCGGTAATATCCGTAGTTCTGATGCAGGGAGGAAAGCTCCTCCACCTGAAAGCGAATCCGCCCGCCCTTTTGGGTATATTTTACGGCATTGCCTAAAATGTTGTTAAATACCTTCTGCAGGCTCAGATTGTCTCCCATCACCTTCCGGTTTCTGATATTCATGTTTAAAATAAGCTCCTGCTGCTTTTCCTCCGCTTTTGTCTGGGAAATGCTCATTACATCTTCCACCAGTTCCGCCAGATCAAAATCTTCGGTGACAAGATTTATTTTGCCGCTTTCAATCCTGCTCATATCCAGCACTTCATTTACCAGATTGGTCAGATGGTGACTGGCAATTTTTATCTTATTCAGACAGTCCTTCATCCGTTCCCTGTCGTCAATGTTCGCCTCTGCAATGGCCGACATTCCCACAATCGCATTCATGGGGGTGCGGATGTCATGGCTCATTTTGCTTAAAAATTCACTTTTGGCCCGGTTTGCCTGCTCTGCCGCTTCAAAAGCCTTCTGCAGGGCCGCCTTATTGTCTGCTTCCGTCTGAATCTGCAGTTCAATATCCCGGACGCAGACAAACAGCTTGGTATGCTTTTCATTAAAATAACGGACTGTCACCAGTTTATGCCGTTTTCCGTATTCTTCATTGCTTGTAAAATAATACTGCACCGCTTCCTGGGTCCGTTCCAGACGTTCCAGAACGATTGGCAGCGTAATCCGGTTCTGAAAAAAATCTCTGTCGTTCTCACAGATAAACAGAGCGATAAACCTCGTCTTAATATCTTCGAAATCCCCCTGGCTGATGGTTCGTCTGGGATTGATATGCCTGGCAACCTTAACCTCCGTATTGCCGCTGTTCACGTCAATAATGCCGATCCCGTCATATTCTGAATCTACGGTAAACTTATACAAAGACTGATACCGTTCATTCTCCAGTTCTATTTCCCGCTGCCTGGTCAAATCTTCAATAATTCCCACTGCAAATACAGTATTCCCCCACTCGTCAAATCTCACACTGGAAATACTGCATTTACACCAGAAAGTTCCCTGCTTTGCGCTGTAATAGAAATAATCGTTCTTCCCGCCGTCCCGGATAAATTCATGAACCCGGCAGAACAGCTCATGATATTCCTGATCCACCAGATCTTCGGCAAAATCATGCTTCACATTCCGATACTCTTCCTTACATCCGTAATACTGGGCTGTCTGCTCCGGCAGCAGAATCTTTTCCTCTTTGGGGTAATAAAAATATTCAAAAATATTCGTGTTTTTTAAAGACATCCGAAGAATTTCCATATTGCCTTCGAAACGATTCTCTAAATATTTCTGGTATTCCTTTTCCTGTTTTTTCTGCTCGTGAATATCCTGAATCGCTATCAATACCCGGCGATCCTGGGGAGTTTTTGCAATAAAATAACAGGTAAAGCTGACCCACCGGTATTCTCCATCTATCTTTCTTCGGTATTCCCGAATGCATTTTACCTTTCCCCGTTCCAACTGCCTCTGCAGGTTCTCTATGCTGATTTCCTTCTGAAGCTGCACCCGATCCTGAGGATGGTAATGCCGCACCATGTTCCATACGGCGCCTTCTATCACAGTTCCGTCTGAAAAAATAGGCTCCGCCTCTTTCGTATGATAAAGAGGATAGATTTTGCCCTTGTCCAAATCAAGCATCATAACAGAGAAATACAAATCTTTCAAAGAAATCAGCATGGATTCATTAAAGCTGCGCAATTGCTCTGTCTCTTTTTTCATGGAAACCATCTCTGAAATATCCTGATGGTATCCCCAGAACCTGAGGCCCTGGGTATATTCCTGATCCAGTGTCCCGCCGCAGCGCACGTACATTTTCCCTGTCTCGGGATGATCCCAGCCGTAACTGACTTCCCCATGCTGACCCTGAGCCATGGTATCTACCGCTTTCTGCACTAATTCCAAAGCGGGTTTTTCGATTCTGCTGCGCCAGTGAACATAACATTCCTCCGGCGTTGGAATTTCTTTCAGGCCAAGCAATTCCATCATTGCCCGGTCTGCATACATCCGTTCCGGCTTGCCTTCTTCTATTTCGATAGACCACAACCCTACTTTTGCATCAAAAAGGATATGGTTCATTCTGATATTTTCATCAAACATTCCATTTTCCATATTTGTTCCTCACACCGAATTTAAATCTGGGTCATCACAAAAATATTATAAATGGCCCGGATAGCTTCTTCAAAATCACTGTTCTGCACACCGATAATAATATTCAGCTCACTGGAGCCCTGATCGATCATTTTTACATTCACATTTACATGGGCAAGGGCGGAAAAGATTCGCCCTGCCGTTCCTCTGGTGGATCTCATGCCCCGTCCCACAACGGCAATCAGCGCCAGATTGCCTTCCAGATCAATGCTGTCCGGCTGCGCCAGACGGTGGATGGCCGACAATACCTGCTGCTCTTTTCCCTCAAACTCCTCCTGATGGACAAACACCGTCATGGTGTCAATGCCGGAAGGCACATGCTCAAAGGAAATTCCATGCTCTTCGAAAGCTGACAGCACCTTTCTGCCGAATCCGACTTCCGCATTCATCATGTCCTTGTCAATATTGACTGCCACAAAGCCTTTCTTTCCTGCAATTCCGGTGATAGTATAATCCGGCTGCCTGCAGGTGCTCTCCACAATCAGAGTTCCCTCATCCTCCGGCGCATTGGTATTGCGGATATTGATGGGAATTCCCTCCTTGCGCACCGGGAAAACCGCATCCTCATGAAGCACAGTGGCACCCATATAGGAAAGCTCCCTGAGCTCTCTGTAAGTAATCACCTTAATCACTTCCGGATTCTCAATAATTCTGGGATCTGCAATCAGAAAGCCTGAAACATCCGTCCAGTTTTCATAAATATCCGCCCGCACCGCTTTTGCCACGATGGAACCTGTAATATCCGAACCGCCTCTGGAAAAAGTCTTTACCGTACCGTCCTCTTTGGCTCCGTAGAACCCAGGAATCACCGCATACTCACACTCTTTCAGACGCCGGGATAAAATCTCGTTGGTCTTATCGGCGTCAAACTCGCCGCTTTCTTTAAATACAATTACCTCCGCAGCATCAATAAATTCAAAGCCCAGGTAATTTGCCATAATAATTCCATTTAAATATTCGCCCCGGGAAGCCGCATAGTCCGCCCCTGCTTTTTTTCTGAAATTGTCCGCAATCACTTCAAATTCTTTGTTCAGGGAAAAGTTCATATTCAGCCCGTTGATGATGGCGTCATACCGCTCCTGAATCTTTTTCAGCAGCGGCGTAAATTTTTCTTCCGCCTCCGCCTGTTCATAACACTGATACAGCATATCCGTTACTTTCGTATCCTTGGCATTGCGTTTTCCCGGCGCGCTGGGCACCACATATCTGCGGCTCTCGTCAGAACGGATAATTTTTCCGACCTTTGCAAACTGGCCTGCGCTTGCCAGAGAACTTCCGCCGAATTTCACTACTTTTGTCATCTTTTTTTCCACAAAATAAGGTAAACCTTATCTTCCTTTCTTTTAATTCTTCTTTTCAAACACAATATTGCAATCAGAGTGTATTTTACCACAAAATCATCGGAATGAAAACTTATTTTTTCGTTTTTTAAGAATAACAGGCTGCTAAGTAAACATTTACTATTTACTTGCTTTTTGTTAAAACCTGTATTATAATATCGACAAATTGATTTTTTGAGGAAACGTACATGAAAATTATAATCTGCGACGACAACAAAAAAGATTTGACAAGAATAGAGCAGTTAATTACAAACTACAAAACCCTTTATCCCGGAAACGATT
Source organism: Petralouisia sp. (assembly GCF_056822245.1). Classification (NCBI taxonomy): domain Bacteria; kingdom Bacillati; phylum Bacillota; class Clostridia; order Lachnospirales; family Lachnospiraceae; genus Petralouisia; species Petralouisia sp. The sequence goes on from NZ_JBQIOP010000001.1 coordinate 80,465, forward strand.
TTGAGCTGGAATCCTATACCGATCCTTCTCTCCTGATTCGGAAAATACAGGAAAAACAACTGGCTGACATTTACATTCTGGACATTATCATGGCCGGAACTACGGGAATTGACATTGGAAGCCTCCTGAGACGTTTCAGCAAACAGGCCGCTATCATTTACACCACCTCTTCGGATGAATTTGCGCTGGACGCTTACGGCGTCCGCGCTCTCCTGTACCTGCTGAAGCCGGTGCAGGAGGAACCCTTTTTTGAAGCTCTGAATTATGCTCTGGAGCACCAGAAACATACAGAAGATCCTATTTTTCCGGTGAAAACCAGAGACGGACTGGTGTCTGTTCCTTATTCCAAAATAGAATACATAGAGAACGCCTCGCGCATGCTGCGGGTTCACCTGACCGACCAGACTGTCATAACCAGTATTTTCATCCGGAAATCTTTCGATGAAGAAATCAGGGTTCTGACCGAGAATAAATGCTTCATGCAGGTGCACAAGTCGTTTCTTGTCAATTTCAGTTATGTAAGGAAATTAGAAGGCAGCAGCATTATCATGGACAGCGGCGCCGACATTCCGGTCAGCAAAAAGAATACCGCCAACGTGAAGAGACAATATCTCCTGTTTATTTCATTAAACTACAGGTAGGGGGGGAATCATGGACTATTTTAATAATTTATCTTATCTGATCAGCCATATATTTTTAATGCTGTTTATCTACCTGTTTATTCCCCACCGCTACTCCAAAACGATATCCAGGATGATCTGCCTGACTTCTTTCCTGCTTCTTAGCAGCACCGATATCCTGAAATTAAATATTTTTCCGGACAGCGATCTCTGCTATCTGCTCGTTACAGTTTTTCAAATTATCGTGACACAATCCACAGGTCTTTTTCTGGCTCCCGAAATCAGCAGCAAAATTCTCTTTATCGGACTAAGCGCTTCCAATTACACGATTATCGGAAGCGTCATTGCCTCAATTCTCTATATCTACACCAGCAATATCCCGGTTTCACTGGCGGGAAATTTCCTGAGCCATGCCGCCATTCTGCTTATCCTGTACAAAAGCATACATAAGATTTGGCTCAGACAATACGAGCACTCCAACTCCAAAAGCTGGTGGGAATTATGCCTGATCCCTTCTTTCTTTTACTGCAGTTTTTCCTGCTTTGCCTTTTTCCCTCATACGCTTCAGGAAGATCCCCGCAATATTCTCGGAATCCTGTGCCTGATGATCACCATGCCCGTATCTTACATTGTGGTGCTCCGGTATATGGAAAGCGACTCTAAAAGACACGACATCTACTGGAAAAACGTGCTCTTTGAATCTTATATCAAAGGTCTGGAGGATCAATACTACCTGGTGGAGCAATCCGAAAAAAGCATCCGTATCCTGCGCCATGATATCCGGCATTACACCAGTATGATCGAGCATCTTCTGGATGAAGGAAAATACGGGGAAATCCGCCATATCACAACCCACATTAATGCTGCGGCGGACGACAGCAGAATTGTGAGATACTGTGACAACTTAATAGTCAATTCCATTATCTCCAAGCTGATGGAACAGGCCGGGGCTTCTGATATCCGGACAAATCTGGAGCTTCAGATCCCCAGAGAAATTCCCGTTAACCATTATGAGCTTGCCGCCGTGATTGCCAATCTCTTTGAAAACGCAATTATCTGCGTCAAAAATTTCGAGCCGAAGAAACGGTACATTGATATCAGAATCAACTGCTGCAGAGAACACCTGCTGATTCAGATGAAAAACGAATGCCAGGAAGCCCTTGTATTTAATCCGGCCACCGGCCTTCCCAAAAGCAGCAAAGGCGCGGCGCATGGACTGGGAATGCAGAGCATCCTGGCCTTCTCTGAAAAAATTGACGGCAATATTGACTGTTTTTTAGAAAACGGCATGTTCTTTATCATTCTCTTTGCCAAATTTCCATAACCGTGTTCTGACTCTGTTACAAAATAACACTTTTTTGTGCAATATTAAATTCTCTCTGAATTACAGAAAATGCTATAATATCTAAGAGCACATTTTTGATAATGGGAGGTTTTTGCATGCAGAAAATTTTTATCCGCTATACCTTCGCAATTATGACAGCCGCGATCCTGCTGACTTTTTTTATAAATTTTTTATTCACTTTGCGCTCTTTAGAATCCCAGCAGTTTAACACCTTTCATACCAAAACGGATCAGATTATCCACACTTTGGAAATGAATCAGGAGGAGCTTGCAATTATCCGGGAAAATCTGGACGAGGATTACCTGACCCGGGCCAAAGCAGCCGCTTATGTGTTAGACCGGGAAGATGAATTATCCCTGAATGTGGGGGAAATGAAATATCTTGCCAATCTGCTCAATGTAGACGAAGTCCATGTCATTGATGAAAACGGCATTATCGTGGCCGGCTCTGTCTCTCAATATATCGGCATTGATATGGCAAATCATAAGCAGACCCGGCCTTTTCTTTCCCTTTTGGAAAGCGACGACGAAAACGCTTATCTGATTCAGGATTCACAGCCCAATGCCGCTGAAAATAAAGTGATGCAGTATGTAGGCGTTGTCCGGAAGGTAAAAAAAGGCATTGTCCAGGTAGGGTTTAAGCCCACCAGACAGATGGAGGCCCAGGCAAGAAACACTTACGACTCCATATTCACCTTGTTTCCGGCAGATATCGGAGAAGAATTTTTTATCATAGACAACACCACAGGAACCATTCTGGGACACTCCGGCGGATTGAATCAGCGCTTTAATGAAGAATGTTACCAGTTGGAGCAGCTCAGAGGCTACGCCCAGGGGGCATACCGAAAGGGACCCCAGAATCAAACCATGTACCTCACTTCCACTTCCTATGAGAACAAACTGATTTGCGCCGCGCTGCCCCGGAAGATTCTTTTTGAAAAGCTCTGGGAACAGATTTCTACCACATTTTTGTATCTGCTATTCATAGAAGTGGTAGTTCTGCTTCTGTTAAACCATTTAGTCCGCCGTAAAGCCGTTGACGGCATTCACCAAATCATTGAAAACCTTACCTCCATTACCAACGGTCACCTGGACACTGAGGTAAACGTAGGCGGAAACCGGGAATTTCAGGAATTAAGCCGCAGGATCAATACTATGGTAAAAAGCATTGTCACCAGTACAGACCGTATCTCTGCCATTATTGAAATCAGCGGGGTTCCTCTGGCCGCTTTCGAATATGAACTGGGCCTGAATCATGTATTCCAAACCTCCGGCCTGAAAGAATTACTGGCCATTCCGGAACAGATGGCAGAACGTTTTTTCAGCAATTCCGTTTTGTTTGACCGGTATATCCGTGAAATTATGACAGCCCCTATCCCTGGGGAAACTGATATTTTCCATATCCGGGAATCCAGATATGTGCGCATCCATATTTCCGAATCCTCCGGAAAACATCTGGGCGTGGTTATGGATGTCAGCAGCGATATTCAGAAAAAACAGCAGCTGCATTACGAGAATACCCATGATTCCCTTACCGGATTATGCAAATTCCCCTATTTCAAGCAGCTTGCTTCAGAAATACTGGAAAACATGCCAAAAGATCAGATCTGCGCTGCTGTTATGCTGGATTTGGACTATTTTAAATCCATCAATGACACTTACGGCCATGATGTGGGAGACACTTATCTGCAGAGTTTTTCCGCGGTGATGCAGTCAATGCCTGAGGAGCATTTTCTGACTGCAAGGCGTTCGGGAGACGAGTTCTGCATGATGATTTTCGGCTGCTGCAGCCGGGAGGAGATTATCAGCCACTTGGATCGGTTCTATGAAGCCTTGCAAAACCATCCGGCGCCCCTGGGGCCGAATCAGTCCAAAATCATCAGCGCATCCTGCGGATTTGCCCAGACCTCCGACTCCTTCAGCAGTATCCATCAGCTTCTGTCCCAGGCAGATGAAGCGTTATATGACATCAAACGCCATACCAAAGGGCGTTATGGAGAATATAGCAAATAGACCTTTCCTTTACATATTACTCCGGCGGTTAAATATATACAAATCCTTTCCTCAGAAAAAGAGCAGACAACCTTTCCTGCTCTTTTTCATATAGCCAAAAGGGGCTGTCCTGAAACTTCCAGGACAGCCCCTTCTATTCTAACCCTGCATGCAGGATTTTATTTTAGTTCTCGCCGTAAAGAGTAATCAGTTTGTTCAGATACTCATAACGCTCTTTTGCATGTTTCTCAGATACTGCAAACAGCTCTTCTGCTCGTTCCGGATTGAATCTTGCAAGCGCATTGTAACGTACCTCGCCGTTTAAGAATGCCTTGTAGTCTCCGGTAGGAGCCTTGCTGTCTAAGGAGAATGCTGCCTTTCCTTCTTCCTTCAATGCAGGATTGAAACGGAAGTTATGCCAGTAACCAGCTTCTACAGCGTTCTTCTCTTCTGTCTGGGCTTTGCTCATGCCAACCTTGATACCATGGTTGATACATGGAGCGTAAGCAATAATCAGGGACGGTCCCGGATATGCTTCTGCTTCTGCCAGAGCCTTGATACACTGGTTGTAGTCAGCGCCCATTGCGATCTGTGCAACGTATACATAGCCATAGCTCATTGCGATAGAAGCAAGGTCTTTCTTCTTCACTTCTTTTCCGCCTGCTGCAAACTGTGCAATCGCTCCGGTAGGTGTAGCCTTGGAGGACTGTCCGCCTGTGTTGGAGTAAACTTCGGTATCGAATACCATTACGTTGATATCCTGTCCGCTTGCCAGAACATGGTCAACGCCGCCGAATCCGATATCATATGCCCATCCGTCACCGCCGAAGATCCACTGGGACTTCTTAGCCAGGAAGTCTTTTTCATCCAGGATTTCCTTGGAAGCGTCGCATCCGCATGCTTCTAATGCTGCCACTAACTTGTCTGTAGCTGTTCCGTTCACAGCGCCGATTCCGTAAGTGTCAAGCCATTCTTTACCTGCTGCTGCAACGTCTGCATTCTTGCCTTCTGCTACCAATGCTTCTACTTTGGTTTTTAATTTTGCTCTGATTGCTTTCTGAGCCAGCAGCATACCATAGCCGAACTCTGCAGCATCTTCGAATAAGGAGTTGGACCATGCAGGACCATGACCTTTTTCATTTACAGTATAAGGTGTGGACGGTGAAGAGTTGCCCCAGATGGAAGAACATCCGGTTGCATTGGCAATGTACATTCTGTCACCAAACAACTGTGTAATCAATTTTGCGTAAGGTGTCTCGCCGCATCCGCCGCAGGCTCCGGAGAACTCAAGCAACGGCTGTTTGAACTGAGAACCTTTTACGGTTGTCTCTTTGAATTTCTCTACTACGTCTATCTTCTTCTCTGTGGTTAAACCATAATCGAAGAATGCCTGCTCGCCCACATTTGCTTCGCAGTTCTGCATGGTAAGAGCTTTCTCACCCTTCTTGCCCGGGCATACATTTGCGCAGGAGCCGCATCCGGTACAGTCAAGAGCTGAAATTGTCATGCTGAACTTGTATTCCGGCATTCCGGTCATTGGAAGCGTCTGCATTCCTTCCGGCACATTGGCAGCTTCTGCCTCGGTCAATGCAACCGGACGGATGACTGCGTGTGGACATACATAGGAACAGATATTACACTGGATACAGTTCTCCGGATTCCATACAGGAACGTCAACTGCGATGCCGCGCTTCTCATATGCAGCGGAACCGGAAGGAGTCTGTCCATTTTCATATTTCTTTACTACAGATACAGGAATCTTGTTTCCTTCCTGTCCGTTTACCGGAATCTGGATGTCATTGACAAAATCAACAACGTCTTTTCTGTTTCCGGTTGCAACTTTTGCAAAGCTTTCATCCTGAGCGTCTTTCCAGTTTGCAGGAACTTCAATCTTAACAACTCCGGTTGCGCCGGCGTCGATTGCGTCATAGTTCATCTGTACAATCTTATCGCCTTTCTTGCCGTAGGTTGCCTTTGCAGCAGCTTTCATCAGTTCGATTGCTCTCTCTTCCGGAATGATTGCTGCCAGTTTGAAGAATGCAGACTGAAGCACAGTGTTGATACGTCCGCCAAGTCCGATTTCCTTACCAATCTTAATACCGTCAATGGTATAGAACTTAATATCATTTTCAGCGATGTATCTCTTTACCTGTCCGGGAAGATGTGTTTCCAGTTCTTCCGGGCTCCAGGAGCAGTTCAGAAGGAAGGTTCCGCCCGGCACTAATTCCTGAACCATGTTGTATTTGCGCACATAGGCAGGATTGTGGCATGCTACGAAGTTCGCCTGTTTGATTAAGTAAGTGGACTTAATTGCCTTCTTACCGAAACGCAGGTGAGACATGGTAACGCCGCCGGATTTCTTGGAATCATAGTCAAAATATGCCTGCGCATACATATCTGTGTTGTCACCGATAATCTTGATGGAGTTCTTGTTTGCTCCAACCGTACCGTCAGCGCCAAGTCCCCAGAACTTGCAGTTGATGGTTCCTTCCGGAGTGGTTACCGGATCTTCTTTTACTTCCAGGGAAAGGTTGGTAACATCATCATAGATACCGATGGTGAATCTTTCTTTCTCTGTGTTGTTGTATACTGCGATAATCTGTCCCGGTGTGGTGTCTTTGGAGCCTAATCCGTAACGGCCGCTTGTAATCTTAACAGCATCGAATTTGCTTCCCTTCAATGCTGCCACAACGTCCAGGTATAACGGCTCTCCAAGAGATCCGGGCTCTTTGGTTCTGTCTAATACAGCGATTGTTTTAACAGTGTCAGGAATTGCTGCAATCAATGCGTCCTTGCTGAACGGACGGTACAGACGTACTTTTACAACGCCCACTTTCTCGCCCTTTGCCAGTAAGTAATCAATGGTCTCGTCAATGGTATCGCATACGGAACCCATAGCGATGATGATTCTGTCAGCATCAGCAGCTCCGTAATAGTTGAACAGCTTATAATCTGTGCCGATCTTCTCATTCACCTTGTCCATATATTTCTGAACAATTGCCGGCAGCGCATCATAAGTGGAGTTGCAGGACTCTCTGGTCTGGAAGAAAATATCCGGATTCTGTGCAGAACCGTCCAGACGGGGATGATTTGGATTCAGCGCATTCTTGCGGAATGCTGTGATAGCATCCAGATCTACCATGTCTTTCAGATCTTCATAATCCCATGTTTCAATTTTCTGAATCTCATGAGAAGTACGGAATCCATCGAAGAAGTTGATGAAAGGAAGATGTCCTTCCAATCCAGCGCAGTGCGCCACCGGAGTTAAGTCCATAACTTCCTGTACGGAAGATTCGCAGAGCATTGCTGCACCGGTCTGACGACAGGCATATACGTCAGAATGATCACCGAAAATGTTCAGCGCATGGGTTGCCACGCAGCGCGCAGATACGTTGAATACGCCTGGAAGCCCTTCACCGGCAATCTTGTACAGATTGGGGATCATCAGCAGTAATCCCTGGGATGCGGTGTAAGTGGTTGTCAGAGCGCCTGCTGCCAGGGAGCCGTGTACAGTGCCTGCTGCACCCGCTTCAGACTGCATTTCAGTTACCTGAACCGTCTGTCCGAAAATGTTCTTTCTTCCCTGGGTTGCCCATTCGTCGGTAGCTTCTGCCATAACAGAAGACGGTGTGATGGGGTAGATGGCTGCAACATCAGTGTATGCATAAGATGCATGGGCTGCTGCATGATTTCCATCCATGGTTTTCATAGATCTTTTCATTACATTTTTCCTCCTGCCTGAATTTAATCTATTACTGTATTAATCTATTACCGCTCCCCTCCCATCCGGCATATAACTCCGGGACGGAACAGAAAACCGTAACAAATTCTTCCTTTATACTATAATAATTATAGCCGAAAAAATCAATAGTTTTCAGCTTATTTCATGTATTTTTCTTGAAACACCTGAATGGGCATCGGACGGTCAAATAAAAATCCCTGTCCGAACCTGAACCCGCACTTTACCAGAAACTCCCGCTGCTCTTCTGTCTCAATTCCTTCAAAAATCACTTCCTCCTTCACGCTTTCAATCAGCCTGCCCATATGCTGAATAAATTCCTTCTCATTTTCATGATTCTCCCGGTTCAGAAAACTCCGGTCCACCTTCACAATGTCTGCCGGAATATCAAGGAGCATTCCAAGAGAGGAATACCCGGTTCCGAAATCATCAATGGCTACCCGGAATCCCGCCTGGCGAAGCTGCCGCACCTCTGTCTTGACCAATTCATACCCGGTGGCAAACAGACTTTCTGTAATCTCAATTTCTATATATTTCGGTTCAATCCGGTACGCTTTGGTCAGAGACATAATCCGCCGGTAAATCCCTTCCCGCTCAAAATGGCTTCTGGAAAAGTTCACAGAAATCACCGGAGGCTCTTTTCCCGCCTCTAACCAGCTCCGCATATAAATCAACACCTGTTCATACACATAGAAATCCAGTTCCACCACATAGCCGGAACGCTCCAGAACAGGAATAAACCATGCGGGGGATTCTATTCTGCCGTCTTTCTTTTTCCACCGCACCAGCGCTTCCCCGCCGGAAATTTCAAATCCGGACAGGCGGAATTTCGGCTGCACATAGACCTGAAATCCCCCCTCCTCCAGGCTTCTCTGAAACTCTGCCAACACTTGTTTTTCCTCTTCCCGCTGTTTTCTCATATTACTCTCATACACCCGGCAGAATGCGCTGCTGTTGCCTTTGATGCTCTTTCTGGTGAGATTGGCGTTTTCTATGGCAATGTCCAGATTCTCATCTTTATCTTCCATAAAATAAATTCCGGTGGTCAGTCTGATGCTGCAGGATGGGTATATCTCTTTCTGCTTTCTGCTGAAATTCAGGCTTGTGTTCACGATTTTCTCCAGAATGGTATCCCGATCGGTATCCCAGAAAAAGGTAATAAACAAATCAGAATACAGACGGCAGGAGATTCTGTTTTCGCCTCCGCGGATTAAATCTGCAAGGGCCTTTAAAATATCATTTCCCGCTGCATATCCGAAATTGTCATTGATATAGGAAAAATCATTGATATCCGTATAAATAACGGCATACTGCCGGTCATCTCTCCAGTTGGCAAGCTCCTCTTTCACCTTGCTCTTAAATGCCTCTTCGATATAAAGCCCTGTCAGCAGATCCCGCCGCTTCAAGTACATAATCTGTCTCTGATCCTCTTTCTTATGGTTTCTTAGCGCCACCAGAAAAGAAACCATATGGGCCAATTCCCCCAGCGTCTCTTTCTTAAAATCGCTCCATTCCCCTGCTTCTTCCCTGCCGCAGAACAGTGCGCTGCATTCCTCAGAACCTTTAAACAGCCCTTCTCTGCCCTGGCAGTAAGGCTGCCCATTTGTTCCTCTTTCAGTCAAAACGGGCAGTGAGAGACATTCCTGTTTCAAATCGCTGTCTGTCAAGGCCCCGTTTTCCAGACACCAGCAGTTCGTCCAGACCTGTTCTCTCTTCTTTCCCTCATATTCCAATACTGCCGCAAGCTGCAGCTCATATTGATTCCCGATCCGTTCCAGAGTCTCATTCAGGGAATCGTTCACGTCACCGCCCTGATAAAACAGCTTTACAAGCTCCTGATTAATTTCTTTGATTAATTTATACCTCTCAGCCTGCAGACACAGCGCTTCTTCCAGGTTTTCTTTCTTTTGAATATTCGTTTTATTCATTTTCACTTGATTCATAAAATCGTTCCCTACCTTACTGATTCTGCACAGTTCCTGCTTTCTCTGGTTATAGTGCTTCCATTATTTTCTATCATACCAAAATGTAAACTTAATTTCAACGGCTTTTTCTTCTGAAGTAAATAACTTTTCCTTGAAAATACGGCAGTTTTATGTATAATAGATAGGCAAGGGCAAAGGCCCATGGAAACAGGAAGAAAATTCAGAAAATATGAGGTTTTTAATATGATTAGTGCAAACAACGTAACATTGAGAATTGGAAAAAAAGCATTATTTGAAGATGTAAACATCAAGTTCACAGAAGGCAACTGCTACGGCCTGATCGGAGCCAACGGCGCCGGCAAATCCACCTTTCTGAAAATTTTGAACGGACAGTTAGAGCCCACCAAAGGCGACGTGTTTATTACTCCGGGACAGCGGCTCTCTTTCCTGCAGCAGGATCATTTCAAGTATGACGAGTTTTCCGCATTGGATACTGTCATCATGGGCAATCAGCGTCTGTATGATATTATGAAGGAAAAAGACGCTATTTATATGAAAGAAGATTTCACCGACGAGGACGGAATCCGCGCCAGTGAGCTGGAGGCGGAATTTGCAGAAATGGACGGCTGGAATGCTGAGTCTGACGCGGCGCAGCTTTTAAACGGCCTTGGCATTGAAACGGAATTCCACTACGCTCTGATGAAGGACCTGACCGGAGAACAGAAGGTAAAAATCCTGCTGGCTCAGGCGCTGTTCGGCAATCCCGACATTCTTCTCTTAGACGAGCCCACCAACCATTTGGATCTGGACGCGATTGCATGGCTGGAGGAATTTCTCATTAACTTTGACAACACCGTGATTGTGGTGTCCCATGACCGGTACTTTTTAAATAAAGTCTGCACCCATACCGCTGATATTGACTATGCCAAAATTCAGCTCTATGCCGGAAATTATGATTTCTGGTATGAATCCAGTCAGCTATTAATTAAGCAGATGAAGGAAGCCAACAAGAAGAAAGAAGAGAAAATCAAAGAGCTGCAGGAATTTATTTCCCGTTTCTCCGCCAACGCTTCCAAGTCCAAACAGGCAACCTCCCGAAAGAAAGCGCTGGAGAAAATACAGTTGGACGAAATCAAGCCCTCCAGCCGGAAATATCCTTACATTGATTTCCGTCCCAACCGGGAAATCGGAAATGAAGTGCTTACGGTGGAAAACTTGAGCAAAACCATCGACGGAGTAAAGGTACTGGACAACGTATCCTTCATTGTGGGACATGATGATAAAATCGCCTTTGTGGGAAGCAATGAAACTGCAAAGACCACCCTGTTCAAAATCCTGGCCGGAGAACTGGAGCCGGATGAGGGCAATTACAAATGGGGCGTTACCACCAGTCAGTCTTATTTCCCCAAAGACAACACGGAAATCTTCGACAACGATCTTCAGATTGTGGAATGGCTGACGCAGTTTTCTGAAATCAAGGACGCTACTTATGTCCGGGGCTTTCTGGGACGAATGCTGTTTGCCGGAGACGACGGCGTTAAGAAAATGAAGGTCCTCTCCGGAGGGGAGAAAGTGCGCGTTCTTCTGTCCCGCATGATGATTACCGGGGCAAACGTCCTGATTCTGGATGAGCCGACAGACCACCTGGATATGGAGTCCATCACCGCTTTAAACAACGGGCTGATGAAATTTTCCGGCGTGATTTTATTTGCGTCCCGGGACCATCAGGTGGTGCAGACCACGGCCAACCGGATTATTGAATTCCTGCCCAACGGCAGTATGATTGATAAGATTACCACTTACGATGAATATCTGGAAAGTGATGAAATGGCAAGAAAACGTCAGGTGTACTCCACCAGCAATGCGCAGGAGGAGGACGATTAACGGGCATGTTGGATTGTCTGAAATCAACAATCAAGGACAGGGCTGTCTGGAGGGATTTCTTTCCAAACAGCTCTTCTTTTTGTTTTAGGGCATTTTTAGAGGCTTGTCACTCTCACACTTTAAAATCTGTGACTAAAATTAAAAAGGTGCAAAGCCTTGACACTTTCATAAGACCTTACACCTTTTTAATTTTGATTGCTGTTATTCGGTTGTCATGTATTATTCTTTTATATAGTCAATCTCTGTAAGATTAACACCGGAAGCCGTTAAAATGACTTTTAAAGCCGTATAACGTTTTTTCATTTTTTTGTATACTTCGGTATCCTTTTCACAACATAACATATAATCTTGTATTCTGTCAAACTCTTCAATTGATATTTTTAACATCTCTTTTTCGGTCATGTTTTATCACCGCCTTTTTTATTATAAAGTGTGATTTGTTCCTGTATTTATTATAGCGGATTATTTAAAAGGTGTAAAGCCCTATTAAACGCGACAATTGTTGTTCTTACCACATGCTTGTAGTTATATTACTCCAGCTAAGGAAGTCAGGAATTAAATCTTGATTTTTAAGTCATAGTGAGTTAAACTGTTTTTAGGAGAATTTATAAATGCAAACTAATGGATTTTACTATTTGTGAATCCTAAAATATAATCAGCCGAAACGTCATAGAATTTACAGAGAATCATTAAGCATTCTATGGGCATGGGCCTTTTATATAATTCATATTGAGAATAGGTTGTTTGTGCGACTTTTAATATTTTGGCAACTTCTTTTTGAGTCAAGTCATTATCTTGGCGTAATTCTTTGATACGCTCAGGATATTTTACAGTGAAATTATGTTTCATGTTGTCCACGTTCTTCACCTCACCCAATATTTTATTATAAGTTTCCAGTTAAGCTCAAAATATAAGTCGTAGTGAGTTATTATGTTTCTTTTTTACTTCAAATACATAAAATTGGGAAAGGAAAAATAAAACTGAGAATTCAGAAAATATCAGAAGGAAACAGAGAACAAAGCGGAAACATTAAAAACACACTGACTAGGAGGAATTATCATGTGCAAAGATGATATAAAAAGCTTTCTTTTTAACATTATGAAGAAGCAGGCTACAATGTTTTCAAACATATCATTAGATGATGAAACAGATACGATACTTGTCACGTCAACAGATGGTAAACAGTTTATTGTTACTGTAAATCCCATAACGGCAGATGAGGCGCTTATAGAGATATGGGCAAAGAAAAATCCGAAATTGATGTCTCTTGCACTCAGTGTGCTGAATATGCAGGATTTAGGAATATTTACAGAGGAAGAAACAGATATGTATTTATTTAAAATATTGGAAAATGCAGACGTTTCCTGTTTTAAAGAATCAGAGTTGATTGATACCAGATAAGGTTAATTTTTTGACCTATACATAGGTTCTTTTGTCTGTGTTACATAGACAATCATAAAAAGAAATAAGCATCCCTACCGCTCAAGTTTGGATGCTTATTTCTTATAATCGTTTTTACTGAGGGCAATCGGAGATTCAATTCCGTTCGCTTCTAAGCAGATTATACATGAGAGCTGCTTGATTTTCAAGTGGCTCTTTTCTCTACAGCAGATATGCCTTCAGCAGCTCCAGCGTTGCTTTCACGCCGTCCACATGGGATCTCTCATATCCGTGGGAAGCATAGACTCCGGGCCCTATCAGCCCGTGCCTGCAGTCATATCCGGCTTCTAAAGCCGCATCTGCATCGGAACCGTAATGGGGATAGATATCCACGGCAAAATCAATCTCATGATCTTTTGCCGCTTTTATCAGCTCCGTGACTACCTGATAATGGTAAGGCCCTACGCTGTCTTTGGCGCAGATGGACACCTGATGCTCCGTACAGTCCAGGCCGTCTCCCACGCATCCCATATCCACAGAAAGAATCTCTGTCACGCCTTTGGGCACTGTGCCGCAGGCTCCGTGCCCCACTTCTTCAAATACAGTGGCATGCTGATAAATCTTCCGTTTCAATGTAATATTTTCTTCTTTCAGGTATTTTGCAAATCCAAGGAAAATTCCCACACTCAGTTTGTCGTCCAGAAAACGGCTTTTAATATATCCCTGCTTCGTTATAACCGTCCTGGGTTCAAAAGCTACAATATCTCCCACCATAATTCCCAGCTTCTTCGTGTCATCCTTGGAATTTACTTTTTCATCCAACACCACCTCCATGGCGTCAAAGCTGCGCTTTGTCCCATTATAGTCATCGTTTACATGGATGGATGCGTTTTCCAATTGGAAGGTGCCTTCATAACTTCCATTCAGCCGGGTAATCACTCTGCAGTTTTCCGCCTCGGTATTATTGGGATTTAAACCGCCAAGGGGAGACACCTTCAGCCTTCCGTTTTCTTTAATTTCCTGTACCATGGCTCCCAGGGTATCCAGATGGGCTTCCAGCAAAAGGGGATTTTCCCCTTTTGGGCCTCCTAAATCCACCAGCACGCCGCCTTTTACCGTTTTTTCGGGCTGATAGCCCAGAGAACTGTATTCCTGCATCAGATAATCAGAAGCTTCTTTGGTGTAGCCGGTGGGGCTGTCGATAGCCAGTAATTGTTTGGTTTGTTCTAAAATATATTCTGTGATCTTATCCATTGTTGTCTCTCCTAATCTATTATTTTTTGTTTTTTGAAATACGGACGGAAATTCGGGAGCGTCCTTTTTCACACAAACCGGGCAGCGTTCCCCAGCAATAACTGCTTATTATTACACCGAATATACGTTCTATTCTAAGCACAAAAACGCTCCCAGATTTCCCCTCTTTCCGTGGCTGGCACGGTGGGAAAACAGCAGCTTATGGTTGCAGCAGGTGCATAAATTTGTAACTGCCAGATGTTCCGGCTTTATGCCGGCTTCTAACAGGACGATTTCATTGGCCCGCCAAAGGTCAAGCTGATATTTGCCATTTTCTTTCTCCTGCAGAAGTTCGCTTTCATGGCCGGGAAATTCCCGCTGAAATTCTGCTGCCACATCTTCGCTGACTTCATAACAGCTCTGGCAGATGGAGGGGCCCACGGCACAGAGCACGTCTTTTGGATCGGTCCGGAATTCCCGTTCCATGGCAAGGAGCGTTTCTCTTCCCATGCGTCTTACCGTCCCCCGCCAGCCGGAATGGGACAGTCCAATGGCGCGCTGCCTGCGATCCACAAAATAAAGAGGCACACAATCCGCATAAAAAGCAGACAGCGCCAGTCCCGGCTCATCGGTAATCAGGCCGTCGATATCGGAATAGTCCCGTTCTCTGGTAAGCCCTTTTCCTGCGTCGTCCCGGCCCACCCGCTTCACATTGGCAGTATGGGTCTGATCGGTAAAGACAAAATCCTCGTAATCCGTTCCCAGGGCAAGAGACACCCGGCGGAAATTCTCTTTTACCGCTTCCCTGTCATCTCCTCTGGCAAAGCTCAAATTCAGGCTCTCAAAATATCCCTGGCTCACTCCGCCCATTCTGGTGGTAAAACAGTGTTTTACTATCCCTGTTTCCTCCAGCAGTGGAAAATACAGGTAGGGAAACATCCCTTCCCCCGTCTCCGCCTGCCCAAGCGCCGGCATCGGCTCCTTTCCACCCGCCCTTTGTTCTATAATAAAATCTTCCATCCTTCCTCCTCTCTTAACCTAAAAACTGCTAAAACACAATCTAACATTACGGCGAACTTTTTATCATTTCAATACACAGGAACTGCCGGATTGCCCTTTGGCTAAGCAAACCGTTCACGGGCATTCTTAAGTGCAGGCAAAATCCACTGCTTACAGAGACTTAGGAAGGAAGGCTTTCCTGACTTCCTTAGCCGAAGTTAGCAGTTAGTTTGCCGAAACGCTGCCCCGTTTGCGTGCCAAAGGGCAATCCGGCAGTTCCGTCCGTATTCAAAAAACATATTCGCCGTAGTATTATATCACCCCTGAAAAGGAAACGCATCCTCCACATGAATGATTTCCTCTCCCAGTATCCCGATTACATCAAAACGGCAGGGCATATATTCCCCATATCCGTAATGCAGACAGTAATAAACCGCCGTTTTGCAGATCCTCCGCTGTTTTCTTCGATCCACTGCCTCCAGGGGATGGCCGCCTGCTTCGCTTTTTCTGTATTTCACTTCCAGGAATACCAGTGTTTTCTCCTGCCTGGCCACCAAATCAATTTCTCCGTACCGGCTGTAAAAATTCCTGTGTAAAATCTGATATCCCCGGGCTTCCAGAAAATCTGCCGCCTGCTGTTCATACCCCATCCCCAGACGGCGGTTCTGATTCCCTGTTTTGGCCAATGCAATTCTCCTCCGTTTATTTTATTTTTTCTCTCATTCGTTCCATATCATCCACGAATACCAGGATTTCCGCCACCACCTCATACAGCTCCGGCGGTATCATATCTCCGATTTCCAACTTGGAAAGGGTTTTCGCCAGCTTATCATCCCGGTAAAAGGGAATATTCTCTTCCTTGGCCTTCTCAATAATTTTTTCTGCCAGATGCCCCTTTCCGGTGGCGATAATTTTCGGCGCAGCCTCTCCCGGATTGTATGCGATGGCCACAGCCGTTTTCTGCCTCTGTCCCTTCAGGGTCTCCATGGTTACCAATTCCTGGGTATTCTTATATCTTGTTTCTGCCATAGATTTCCTCACGCCCCCTGTGCCGCTATGATACAGAAACGCAAATGGAACATGCCAACTTTGACGATGGGTTCCCTCGCGTCCCTTCGTTATATTATGCTTTCACATCAAAGGAATACCGGTGAAGCTTTCCGGCCGGCTTCTCCTGTTCCAGAAAATCCTGCACCGTATTCTTCTTAAGCTTCCGGTTTTCCACGTTAACCTCACAGCTATATCCTTTCTCTTTCAGACGTTCCACCAACTGTTCGGTAAAATTCCCAATCAGGCGAAACGACAAATCATCCGCCAGGTAAAAATCCGTCTGCACAGAGGAGCCATGCATTTTTACATAGATATCCGTGGAGCCTAAGTGCTCCAAATCCAGATGCAGCAGGGCAGACAGTTCGCCCTCTTTATCCCTGAGGTTTTTCTTGTTGGTATACACATACAAATCACTGTGGGCATTCTGCTGCTGCAATTTCAGCGGAAGCTGCACATAAGTATAGATCTGATTCAGCTGATTCATAAAATCCAGATTGCTCTGTACGGACTGGGCGGTTCTGGCAAGGGCCGTTCCCTCTTTTCCCGCCTGGGAAAGAGCCTGCTGCAGCTCTGTCATCTGCCTGGTCAGACGCTGATACAGCTCTTTCACCGCTCCCTCTTCTTTCAGCTGTTCCGGCCGGAGCATCCACTGCTCTGTCATCGCCTGCTTCATCAGTCCCTTAAATTCCCTGGAAGAAAACAGCTTCTTTACCTCATTTCCATTGAGATTCCCGCCGTTGTCCAGAGACTTCATAATCTGCTGCAGCATTTCCCCGGCAGAAAGACTGGTGTTCAGCTGGCCCTGGGGCAACAGCTGCTCATTTCCCGCCGCTCCCGGAAATCCTTTCAGCATATTGGCCAGATTTCCCTGCTGCTCCCTGCTTAAAACAGCGTCTATGGGGGGTTGCTGGTGACCGTCAACCGCTGCCGGCTCCGGATTCTGACTGCTGACTGCTGAAGATTCCGGATTCTGCTGCTGACCGCCAACCGCTGCTGACTCCGGATTCTGACCGCCAACCAGTACCGACTCCGGATTCTGCTGAGACAGACTGGAGACTGTCTGGTTCTGTCCGGCATTTCCTTCCTGCAGCAGCTGATTCTGGACTGCCTGCTCTCCGGTTATGGCTCCCTCTCCGGATTGCCCTCCCTTTGGGACGGTCTGGGTAAGCGCTTCATTCTGCATTCCCTGGCCCTGGCCGGGAGCTGCCTGAACACCGTCCCGATTCCCGGCTTCCTGGCCGCCCAGAAGAATGGACAAAAGCTGACGCTGCAGTCCCAATAACTGTCCTGTTTCCGGACTCTGGCCGCTTTCCGCCGCCGGATTTCCCAATGTAAAATTCTCAGAAAAAGCCGTATTCTGCCCGATTCCGTCTTTTCCGAACAATTGCTCCGGAAGGTTGGCAATCCCTTCCATCAGCTCCTGCATCTGGGGTAAAACCGCCTGCTGACCGTTCTGATAATTCTGAAACTGATTCAGGGAATTCTCCGTAATGGCAATTCCCAGCTTCTGCATCTGCACCAAAGTCTGCATATTCGCTTCCGGAAAACTGGCCGCTGCCCGGGCCATCTGCATCAGGCTGCTTTTATCTATGGGAAGCTGCTCCATCATCATCTCATTGACCATAGAAAGGTTCCGGGGCGTTACCTTCAGTCCCGCTGCCTCTAATGCCTTCATCAGCGTGGGATTCTGCGCGCTTTCTAAGGTCACCGGGCGAATGGAAATCTGATCCCCCGTGTTTGCCTTCACCTCAAACAGCATGGGCTGACCCTTTTCCAGACTTACCCCCGCCTCCATTCTGGCGGATATGGTTCTTCCGTCGCTTAATCCCAGGGTTACCTGGCCGTTCTTTATGTCTGTCACCATGCCTTCAAAAACTTTTCCCGGCATCAGCTCCTGGGCCTGAGCCACAGGCTTTGCCGCAATCGTTTCTTTTACGCTTCCCAAAGTCTGTGTATTTGACGCTGTATTAGTCTGATACTGTAAAATGCCTCCTAACGACATATTTCATCACGCCTTCCTTATTTTATAAACGTCCTTCGGTGAATCGGAGAGGGCCCGTGGAGCTGTATCGCCGCCATATGCTCTTTGGTGCCGTATCCCTTATTCTTGGCAAATCCGTATTCCGGCATAATTTTATCATACTCTGCCATCAGTCTGTCCCTGGTGACTTTTGCAATGATGCTTGCCGCACCGATGGAAATACTTTTTGCATCCCCTTTGATGATAGGAACCTGGGGAATGGAAATCTGCGGAATTGTCACCGCATCATTTAATAATATATCGGGCGTCAGAGACAATTTTTGAATAGCTTCGCGCATTGCCTCATAAGTTGCCTGCAGAATATTGATTTCATCAATCCGCTGGGGGCTGACCATTCCGATCCCCGCTGCCAGAGCCTCGTTCATAATCACCTCATACAGCTCCTCCCGCTTTTTCTCACTGAGCTTTTTGGAATCATTGATATATAAAATACTGCAGTCTTTGGGCAGTATCACGGCGCCGGCAACCACCGGCCCTGCCAGCGGCCCCCTTCCCGCTTCGTCAATTCCGCACACAAGGCCCGCGCTCTCATATTTTCTTTCGTACTCTTTTAAGTTCCAAATCCGCTGTCTCTCCCGTTCCAGAGCTTCCATACGGTTTCTGGCCTGCTGCACCAGTTTTCTTGCGCCGGCTCTTTCATCTTCTTCGTATTTGGATATAAAAGAAGGCAGCATCGTCTCCTCTGCCGCCTGTAATTCTTCTTTCATCAAACTGATTTTCTTTTGTTCTCCCACTTGCTTCTCCTCTACTGGTGTTTGATAAACCCGGCGTTGTCAAAGGGATAAATCCGAAGCCAGGCTCTGCCGATAATATCTTTTCTATGCACCACGCCCACTCTGGGGTCTCTGCTGTCAGAACTTGCATTCCGGTTATCTCCCAGCACAAAATATTCATCTTCTCCCAGTTCAATGGGTACTGCCGCCTGCCCCTGATCCAGCATCACTTCCCTGCCGTAAGATTCCTCTAACACTTCACCGTCAATAAAAATGCTGCCTGCTTCGTCAATCTGCACCGTTTCTCCCGGAAGCCCGATAATCCTTTTAATATAGTAGGTATCCTCTTCCTGCTGAAAGGGAAATACTATGATATCAAAACGTTCCGGCGCGTGGAACCGGTAGCTGATTTTGTCCACAATCAGATTATCCCCGTCGCTGAGGGTATATTCCATAGAGGTTCCGCTTACCTGGGTTCTCTGCCCTACGTAATGAATCACCAGATAGGTGGCCAGAAATACAACCGCTATATACAAAATAAAGCTGACTGTTTCTTTCAGCACACCCGATTTTCCTTCTGAAGCGTCTTTTTTGGATTCCTGCTTCACTTCTATCTTATTGTCGTTTTCCCTTTTACTCATATCTATAATTTCTCTTCCCGCCATCTGCTAAAATTTATAATACTCCGCTGTTTCCATACTGCTATTTTACTGCTGCTCTTCTGGAAATTCAAGCGTTATTTTCCCCAAACGCCCGCTGCGGAATTCATCCAGGGCCAGAGCGGCCGCTTTGCTGTAATCCAGCTCATTTCCCTTTTTGATACAATTTCTGTTCTCCGCAATCTGCATTAAAATTTCCGGCGGCTGGGCTTCTTCCGCCGCGTCGTACCGCTCTTTCAAAATTCCGGGATAATATTCTTTCAGAATCTTAATCAGTTCCAGAGAAAGCTCGTCGATATTCAATATTTCATCCTTAATGGAGCCAATCAGCGCCAGGTGCAGCCCCACCCGCTGATCCTCAAACTTGGGCCATAAAATTCCCGGCGTATCCAGAAGTTCCACGTTCCGGTTCAGCCGAATCCACTGTTTTCCCTTAGTGACCCCCGGCTTATTTCCGGTTTTCGTACAGGCTTTTCCTGCAAAAGTATTGATAAACGTGGACTTTCCCACATTGGGGATTCCAACCACCATGGCGCGCACCGGGCGGTTTTTGATGCCCCGCTTTCTGTCCCGTTCCATTTTCTCCCGGCAGGCTTCCATAATCACATCATTGATGCCTTTCATTCCTGACCTGGTTCTGGCGTCTAATTTCACCACAAAATATCCTTTATTCCGGAAAAAATCAGACCAGCGCTGCGTCTGCTTCTCACTGGCCAGATCCGCCTTATTCATCAGAATCAGCCTTGCTTTCTGCCGCCCCAGCTCATCAATGTCAGGATTGCGGCTGCTTAAGGGAATTCTGGCGTCCACCAGTTCAATTACCAAATCTATCAACTTCATATCTTCCTGCATCTGACGTTTGGCCTTCGTCATATGCCCGGGATACCACTGAAAATTCATATTATCTCCTTTATTTCAACAATCCGAACCGGTTCCAGGGATACACAATGCACCATGCTTTCCCAACGATATATTCTTTTTTCACATTGCCGATACTGGCATACCGGCTGTCCTCGCTGTTGTTCCGGTTGTCTCCCAATACGAAATATTCATCCTCTTCCACCACAATCTCCTCCTCTGCCAGAAGGGGATTCTCAATGGCGGAAACTTCTATTTTTTCCTCAAAGGGTTCTCCATTGATATAGATAATGCCGTCCTTAATCTGTACCCGGTCTCCCGGCAGGCCGATGACGCGTTTGATATAGTAATGGGATTTCTCATTTCCGTTGGGCAAAAAAACAATCAGATCATTCCGACCCGGGCCGAACAGCTTGCAGCCGATGCGGTTCACCAGAATCTTCTCCCCGCTCTCTAACGTAGGCGACATGGAAGGCCCCACCACAGACACGCGAAAGCCCACAGACAGCACAAAAAGTATTGCCAGCGCAATTGTCAGAAGAATCTCTCCGATCCAGACAATCACTTCCTGCACCAGTCCGGTGTTTACTTTTTTCTTTTTCCGATTAAAATTCAATCCCGATGTTCTTCTCATAGTTCCCTCTGTATAACGGCCCCTTCTGCCATTTTCCGACCTGCATGTATACAAAGCAAGGGACAACTACCATCGTATTTGTCCCTTGCTTCCTTCCTGAGAAAAACTGCCCCATGGCTGCTCTCACAGGTATTTGCTTCTGCCTGAATTATTTCATCAGTTCTTTTACCTTAGCTCTCTTACCTACGCGTCCTCTCAGATAGTTCAGCTTCGCACGTCTTACTTTACCGCGGCGAACCACTTCAATCTTCTCTACATTGGGAGAATGCAGCGGCCATGTCTTTTCTACGCCAATGCCGTTGGAAAACTTTCTTACGGTAAAAGTCTCTCTGTTGCTTCCGCCCTGTCTCTTTAAAACAATTCCTTCAAAAACCTGAATTCTCTCACGGTTTCCTTCTTTGATCTTACCGTAAACTTTCACGGTATCGCCCACACGGAATTCGTCTACTTCTGCCTTTAACTGTTCCTGTTCAATGCTTTTAATAATGTCTGTTGCGTTCATTTGTGACCTCCTGATTCATTTAGATGTTCTTAATACGCTTCGTAACAGAGGACCATCATTTTCTTTTCACAGATTTGTATTATAGCACAGGCCCAATGGAAATGCAAGAAATATTTGCCGCCCCTCTGCTGAAATATTTCAAAGGCCTGCTTCTTTCAGCCAATTCCTCTCTTCCTCTGTCAGCTCTGCTTTTTCCAGCAAATCCGGCCTTCTTCTGCCGGTCAGCAGAATGGACTGCTGCCTGCGCCACTGTTCAATATTTTTGTGATGGCCGGACAAAAGAACCGGCGGCACTCTTCTTCCGTTCCATTCCTCCGGCCGGGAATACTGAGGATACTCCAGTAAATTTCCCTCAAAAGACTCAAAAGAGCCAGATTCCTCATTGCCTAACACTCCCGGCACCATCCGGGAAACAGCGTCTACCATTACCATGGCCGGAAGCTCTCCGCCGGTGAGCACATAATCTCCGATGGACATATAATCCGTCACGATTTCTTCCAGTACCCGCTCGTCAATCCCTTCATAATGACCGCACAAAAGGATCATCTCCTCTTCTTTGGCAAACTCTTTGGCGTCCTGCTGCGTAAAGGTTCTGCCCTGGGGCGTTACATAGACGCACCGGGGCTTTTTGCCGCTCCGCTCCACCACCGAGCGCCAGGCATCATAGACCGGCTGTGCCTGCATCAGCATTCCCGCGCCGCCGCCATAGGGATAATCGTCTACTTTCTGATGCTTATTCGCTGAATAGTCCCGGATATTTACCGCTTCTATCTGCAGAAGCCCCGCCTCTGCCGCCCGGCCGATAATACTGGTATTCAGCCCGTTTGCAACCATTTCCGGAAACAATGTCAAAATATAAAATTTCATACTCATTCCATTCCTTCTTCCAGTAATCCTGCCATCAGATGCACCTGCATGGTTTTGTCAGCAATGTCAATCTTCCTGATACATTCCTGAATGGCAGGAAGCAAAAGCTCTTTCTTTTTATTCGATACTCTGGAACTATAGGGAGAATCCGGGGCTACCTGGATGATATACACATCATTGGCTCCGGTCTGCAGCACATCTTTCACTTCTCCTAACAACTGTCCCTCCTCTGTCTTAACCTCAAGGCCAATCAAATCCGCGATGAAGTATTCCCCTTCTTCGCATTTTACCGCCTGTTCCCTTGCGATCAGAAGGCTTTTTCCTTTATACTTTTCCACATCATTTATATTGTCAATGCCCCGGAATTTCAGAATAACCAGGTTTTTAAAAAATTTCACCTGGCTGATTTCCAGTGCAAGTTTTTCTTTTCCTGTGTCCAGCAATACGTTTTTCAATTTTTTAAACCGTGCCGGATCGTCGGTAGTGGGAAATACCTTTACCTCTCCCCGCACGCCATGGGTGGTTGTAATCACGCCCACCTGAAACAAATCTTCCATAGAACTTCCTTTCCCAAAAAAATCGCAATGAGCCAGAACTCACTGCGATTCTTCTGCGTACAGCTACTTTTACTCCGGCGGTTCAATGTCGGAGCAATACCATCTTATTGCATGATATCCACTACTACTTTTTTATCACTTTTAGCCGCTGCTGCTTTTACAACGGAACGAATTGCTTTTGCAATCCGTCCCTGCTTTCCGATTACCTTTCCCATATCTGCCTGGGCAACACGTAACTCTATCACAATGGATTTGTCGTTCTCAGTCTCTGTAACTGCAACCTCTTCCGGATAATCCACAAGCGCTCTTGCAATTACTTCTACTAATTCTTTCATTACGTCACCTCACGAAGATTATTTTTCGATACCGGCTGCCTTAAAGATCTTCCCTACTACTTCTGTAGGCTGCGCACCATTTGCTAACCATTTTTTCGCCAATTCTTCATTTACGTGAAATTCACTTGGATCTTTCGTTGGATCGTATGTTCCGATTTCCTCGATAAACTTACCGTCTCTCGGAGATCTGGAATCAGCAACAATGATTCTATAGAAAGGCGCTTTCTTCTGGCCCATTCTCTTTAATCTGATCTTTACCATCGCATATCACCTCCTGATATATCTTTCTATTTATTCTGTAATCAGAACATATTGTCCTGTTACTGACTGTTATGTTAAAAGCCAAAGGGCAACTTGAACCCGCCTCTGCGCCTGCCCTTTCCTTTGCCGCCCATCAGTCCCGGGATCTGCTTCATCATTTTCCGGCTCTGCTCAAACTGCTTTACCAGCCGGTTTACCTCACTGAGATCCACGCCTGCGCCTTTGGCAATTCTGCGCTTCCTGCTGGGATTCAGGATTGAGGGATTGGCCCGTTCCTTTGGGGTCATGGAATAGATAATTCCTTCAATTCTTGCCATTTTCTTTTCATCCATGGCATTCTCAATCTCGGCAATCTGGGAGCCTCCGATTCCGGGCATCATACTGAGCAGACTGGAAATCCCGCCCATCTTCTTCATCTGGTTCATGGATTCCAGATAATCGTCGAAGCCGAATTCCGCCTTCTTCATCTTCTGTTCCAGTTCTTTTGCCTTCTCTTCGTCAATGGTTTCCTGGGCCTTCTCAATCAGGGTCAGAACATCTCCCATGCCCAGAATCCGGTTGGCCATCCGATCCGGATAAAACTGCTCCAGGTCAGACAATTTCTCACCCATACCAACGTACAACAGCGGTTTGCCGGTAACTGCCCGGATGGACAATGCTGCTCCGCCTCTGGTGTCTCCGTCCAGCTTGGTGAGAATCACGCCGTCAATGCCGATTTTGTCATTAAAGGTTGTGGCCACGTTCACTGCGTCCTGGCCTGTCATGGCGTCCACCACCAGAATGGTCTGATGCACCTCCACCTGCTCTTTGATTTCCTGCAGCTCCTGCATCATCTCTTCATCCACATGGAGACGTCCCGCCGTATCCAGAATCACTGTGTTAAATCCTTTTGCCCTGGCATGTTCAATGGCTGCTTTGGCGATATTGGCAGGCTTATGGCTGTCGCCCATGGAAAACACTTCCACCCCCTGCTTCTCACCGTTAATCTGAAGCTGCTGAATCGCTGCAGGACGGTAAATATCACAGGCTGTCAGAAGAGGTTTTCTTCCCTTCTGCTTCAGCTTTCCGGCAATCTTGGCGGTGGTTGTGGTCTTACCTGCTCCCTGCAGGCCCGCCATCATGATCACTGTCACTTCACTGCCCGGCCTTAAGGCAATCTCCGTTGTCTCAGACCCCATCAGAGTAACCAGTTCCTCGTTTACAATCTTAATTACCATCTGCCCCGGATTCAGGCCGTTCATCACATCCTGTCCTACTGCCCGCTCCTGTACAGATTTCACAAATTGCTTTACAACCTTAAAGTTGACGTCCGCTTCCAACAGCGCAAGTTTTACTTCCTTCAATGCTGTTTTCACATCATCTTCTGTCAAAAGCCCCTTGCTCCGCAAAGATTTGAATACATTCTGTAATTTCTCCGATAAGCTGTCAAATGCCATCTTATAACTCCTCTAATATCTCATTGGAAATAGCTTCAATCTCTGCCATCACCACGGCTTCCTTCTGCTGCTGATAATTCCGGCTGAGTGACTGAATTCTGCTGACCTTCTCTTTTGTGCTTAAGAACCGCTCTAAAAGATGCAGTTTTTCCTCATATCCTTCTAAAATCCTGTCACAGCGTTTCACCAGATCATGCACGCCCTGGCGGCTGATTCCCTCTTCCTGGGCAATCTCACTGAGGGATAAATCATTCAGCACAAAATCCTCATAAACTTCTCTCTGGTGATCCGTCAGCAGCTCTCCATAAAAATCATACAGATACGTCTGCATCAATTTTCTTTCCATTTCTATCACCTTGGGTATCATACTATAAAAGAAAGCGGGTGTCAAGTGTTTTTTCTTTACGAACTGTTGTTTGTATTTATCTGCCTTTTTTGAATTTGTCGCAATTCTGCGTTCAGCTCTTGAATCCTGCTGCCGAATATGCTATATTAGAGATATAAAAAGGGAAAGCCATAGAAGCGGCTACCCTCGAACAAATCAAACTAACACATGGTGTCAGCCGTCACTATTCGCAGTAGTGGCGGCTATTTTCGTTTTCCCTTAAAAACTGTGTAACACAATCCAATAAGGGCAACAATGAATATTCCAGTCTGAACCAAATCAGAATATGTAATCATCATTAGCAACGCCCTCCTTTCTTTCGTCTGGAGGGTCAGCCCCTCCGTTTCGGAGGGCAGCCGCCTGGCTCTATGGTTTCCCATATTCTAAGTATAGCACGCGTTTCTTTTTTAGACAATGCCTGTATCTAATAACTCACACTAATACTACAGCGAACGTTTTATATTTGGATTGTTCGCTGTAGTACTAAAACATGTTTAAAAAATCATTCCGGACATCTGCATCCCCCAATTTGCGTGACATTTATACTTCATTTGGTCAACGCAGCCCTCTACGCCTCCCTATATTCGGCACAAATCTCCCTCCAGGTCTGATCTGTACTCAATCACAGGCCGCACCCCTTCCGCCTTCTCAATTTCATCCAAAAGCTGCCTGGACAGCTCCTTCTTTATTTCGTTATATTCTGAATCGCCCACCAGATTTTTTAATTGATATGGGTCCTTTTTCAGATCGTATAAGAAATCCTCAGCATAGTAATCGCTGCTTCCCTCCTGCCATCCATCTGAGTCCGGGGCATATACGCTGTAAAGATAATCTTCTGTCCGGATACATCTTCCGGTACGGCTTTCACTGATCTGGGCAAAAACTCTGTTTTCCCTGTGATGGGTTTTTCCATCCGCTACGTCTTTCAGGTTTTCTCCTATCATCAGATTTCCAATGTCTATGCCTCCCATGGCAAGGAATGTTTTGGGGAGACTGGCTGTACTTACCAACTCCCTGACCCTCTTCCCTCCTCTGAATCCGGGTCCCGAAATTACAAGGGGCACTTTCAGAGCAGAATCATGACAGGAGCGTTTATAGTCGTCCGCCCCCATAAGATGTTCATCCTTATTGCGGGTTTTAAAATGGCAGCCGTGATCTGAACCATAAATAATCACTGTGTTATCATAAAGCCCTTTTTCCTTAAGCTTTTCTATGATACGCCCTAAGTTATCGTCCAGGCTCTTACAGCAGCCTAAATAATCCGGATACATTTCAGCTGCATCTCCGCCAAGGGCTTTCAGCTCCTCAGGAATCTCATAGCCTGCAAACCGCTCTTTTGAACCATTGGGTCCCTCATAACAGCCCCGGTCGTTTTGATGGTGGGGTTCAATATGGGATATGGTCAGAAAAAATGGTTTTTCGCCGTTGTACTGATTCAAATATTCCATGGCAAAATCTGTGATGCAGTCTGCACGGTATCCCTTAAATTCTCTTTTTTGCATATCTTCATCAAAAACATATCCGTCATATCCATGGGAAGTGGCTTCCAGCACATCAGAAACCCTCCAGAACCCATGATAGCCGCCCCGCCGCTCCAGAGGAATAGGAGCCGTCTCATAATCAATACTGGGAGGAGCCGAATAACTGTTCCGCTCACTTGCCAGATGCCATTTTCCCACATAGGCATTGTCATAGCCTGCTTCATCCATGTAATTTGCCACCGTTTTCACGTTGGCCGGAAGAGGCTGTCCATTTCGATAGCAATTGATTTCCGTCGGATAACGCCCTGTCTGAAACAATGCCCTGCAGGGGCCGCATACAGGCTGAGCGGTAAACGCATTTTCAAATACCACTCCTTCTGCTGCCAGCCTGTCCAAATTCGGACTGATGTCCATCCTTTGCCCGTAACATCCTAACGTGTCCGGGCGCTGCTGATCCGAAAAATAAAACAAAATATTGGGTTTATTCATTTAAGTATCCCTGTCCTTTCTCTTTGATTACGTTAATCAGCATTTTCATTGTTTTCGTTAAAAATTTGTTTTCATGCCATACCACATAATTCTCTCTTTTAAAACTCTCCTCCGGCATCTCCCGCAACACAATTTTCCCTTCCTTTGCCAATTCTTTTACCCACCGTTCCGGTAAAAATGAAATGCCAAGCCCGCATTGGACCGCTTGGATCAGGGCCTGGGGATTACAGCTTTCGAACACAGGCGCTGCTTCTATGTGGTGCAGAAAGAAAAAATGCTCTAACAGGGAATGGGTTGTGCTCCCTTGTTCCCTGAGAAGCAGCGGATATTTCTCTATATCGAAAGGAAAAATCTTTTCTTTCTTTGCCAGCTCATGTCCGGGCGGAAGAACAAGCAGCAGCTTGTCTGCGGCAAAGGGCTCGGCATGCAGCCCAGGCATACTGACAATTCCTTCAATCAGCGCCAGATCATATTGATTGTTTAAAAGGCCGCTTTGGAGCGCGTCCGCATTGGTGACCGTAGAAACGATCTCCAATTTGGGGTACTGTTTCTGAAATTGAAGCAGCAGATCCGGCAAAAAAAAGCAGCCCAGGGTATTGGTGGCCCCAAGCCGGATTTTCCCAATTTCATCCCAATCCCGCAATTCCTTTTCCATTCTGTCAAACGCTTCCACGATGTGCAAAGCATGCGCATAAAACTCCTGTCCAACAGCCGTACGGCTTAAGCGATGGCCAATCCGCTCAAACAGGCAAACGCCATAGTAGCGTTCCATTTCCTGGATGGCGCGGGTAACGTTGGGCTGGGTCATATTTAAAATTTCTGCAGCCTTTGTAATGCTTTCCAGAGAATAGACCTGAAGAAAGATTTTCATATGTCGGATCGTCATATCTCATCTCCATTTCACTATTTATACCAAAATTGATATGATTACCATAAAATAATAACATTTTACATATATCATTGCAAGCCTTATAATTAAAATATATTTTAAATCTCAGGAGGCAGATACATGTCAGGCAAAAAATTACTGCAGCTCTTTTTCAATATGCTTTATATCAGCGCTTTTACCTTCGGCGGCGGCTTCGTGATCATCACATTGATGAAACAGAAATTTGCAGATGAACTGGGCTGGCTCGATGAACAGGAAATGCTGGATCTCACCGCGCTGTCCCAGGCTTCCCCAGGGGCAATTGCAATAAATGCAGCTATCCTTGTGGGCTGGCGCACTGCCGGCGCCGCCGGGATTACAGCCGCAGTTGCCGGGACCATCCTTCCGCCCTTGGGTCTCCTTTCAGTTATCTCCTTTTTTTATGCCTCCTTTATTTCAAACCCATATATCGTTCTGGCATTAAAGGGTATGCAGGCCGGGGTTGCCGCCGTAATTTTTGACGTGGTATGGAACCTGGGACAAAATGTATGGGAGGAAAAGTCAATCGCCAGTATCCTCTTGATGTCCATTGCTTTTATCGCTGCCTTTTTCTGTCATATCAACGTCATTTACATCATTTTGGCCACAGCTTCCTTTGGGATCATCCGGGAAATTTTTCGCCGAAAGAAAGGAGAAGCATGATTTACATTCAATTATTTATCAGTTTTTTCCAGGTAGGGCTGTTCAGCATCGGAGGCGGGTATGCTGCCCTGCCGCTGATCCAGAATCAGATCGTAGAACTGCACTCCTGGATGACCATGGGCGAATTTACAGATCTGATCACCATTGCCGAAATGACCCCGGGGCCCATTGCCGTCAATTCCGCCACTTTTGTCGGCATCCGCATTGCCGGAATCGGCGGCGCCCTGGCTGCAACCTTTGGGTGCATTTTTCCCTCATTAATGATTGTGACTTTTCTTGCATTTCTTTACTGCCATTATAAAGGTTCATCTTTGATTCAAAGTGTGCTTTTTTGCCTGCGCCCGGCGGTGGTCGCCCTGATCTTCTCAGCAGGACTCTCCATTGCCCAAACCGCCCTGTTCGCAGAAAGGGAGCTAAGGCTGCAAAATACAGACTGGACAGGCGCAGTCATTTTTCTTGCAGCGTTTGTAATCCTGCGCAAACGAAAATGCAATCCCATCCTTATTATGGCCCTGTGCGGGGTATCTTATCTGGGAATTAATATGTTATACTAGAAAGAAAAGCGAGGACTCATTATGCCGCCCATCAGCGTATTGATCAAACCATCTTCCGGCATGTGCAACATGACGTGCGATTATTGTTTTTACTGTGACGAGACTCAAAAGCGTACTCAGAAATCCTACGGGTTCATGAGCGAGGCAACTTTAAAAAATGTGATTCGGAAAACTATGCTGCGGGCCGAGGGTACGGCCTGCTACACCTTCCAGGGAGGGGAACCAACCCTGCGGGGACTGGATTTTTTTGAAAAAGTCCTGTTCTACCAAAAACAATATAATAAAAAGGGTGTTCAGGTATATAATTCCCTGCAGACCAACGGACTTTCCATGGACGAAACCTGGTGCCGGTTCCTCAGGGAAAACCGCTTTCTGACCGGAATTTCTCTGGATGGAATCCAAAAAACCCACGACGCCTGCCGCCACAGCAGAAAAGACAATGCCCCCACCTTTGACCGCATATGCAAATCCATTGCATTGCTGGAAACGCACCATGTGGAGTTCAACATTCTCACCGTTGTCAATCAGACAGTGTCCCAAAATATCCAGGAAATCTATGCTTTTTACAAACGGCAGAAATGGAATTTCCAGCAGTATATCGCCTGCCTGGACCCTTTAAAGGAACCTCATGGACAAAACAGTTATTCCATACCTCCGGAAAGCTATGGACAGTTCCTTACCGAACTGTTCCGCTTGTGGTATAAAGACTGGAAAAAGAACCGGCAGCCCTACATCCGCCAATTTGAAAATTATATAGCCATTTTGCTTGGACAGTTCCCGGAATCCTGCGATCAGCGCGGCACATGCAGTATCCAGTATGCAGTGGAGGCAGATGGCAGCGTATATCCCTGCGATTTTTATATGACGGACGAATACCGCCTGGGAAATTTCAATGAGCGCCGATTAGATGAAATCGACGCAAAAAGAAGAGAAATCTCCTTTTTGGAGCGTTCTCTTCTTCTGGACCAAAGCTGTAAGCTCTGTACATATTATTCTCTGTGCAAAGGCGGATGCCAGCGTAACCGGGACTGGAACCCGGAAACAAAGACATACCAAAATTACTTCTGCCAAAGCTACCGCATGTTTTTTGATGCCTGTCTTGATGGGCTTACCGAAGCTGCCAACTCTCTTTCGCCCTCAAAAATATAAGAAACACTAATCCTACAGCGAACGTTTTATATTTGGATACGGACAGAACTACCGGAATTTGCAGGGCGCCGTCGTTACAGGCTTGTCCTTACCGGCTTCGGCTGATATCCTTTCTGCTCCAGCGCTTCCAGAATCTGTTCCTTATGCTCTGTGCCGAAAGCCTCCATGGTAATCCTAAGCTCCACCGCTGCGTTCCGGTTGGTGGAAACAAACTGGTTATGCTCCAGTTTGATGACATTTCCCTGTTCTCTGGCAATGGCGTCCGCAACCTTGCTCAATTCTCCCGGCTTATCCGGCAAAAGAACCGACACCGTGAAAATCCGATCCCGGAAAATCAATCCCTGCTGCACCACCGAGGACATGGTAATCACATCCATATTTCCGCCGCTTAAAATCGCAACTACCCGCTTATTCTCCACATTCAGGTGGCGCATGGCCGCAACGGTCAGCAGGCCGGAATTCTCCACAACCATTTTGTGATTTTCCACCATGTCCAGAAACGCCGCCACCAGTTCATCATCCTCCACCGTGATAATCTCGTCCAGGTTTTCCCGGATATAGGGGAAAATCTGCTCTCCCGGCGTTTTCACCGCGGTGCCGTCCGCAATGGTGCTTACTCCGGGCAGCGTGATCACTTTTCCGGCCTTGATGGACTCCTGCATGCAGTTTGCTCCGGCAGGCTCCACGCCGATTACTTTGATTTTAGGATTCAGCAGCTTGGCAAGCACAGAAATTCCCGCTGCCAGCCCTCCGCCTCCGATGGGCACCAGAATATATTCCACCAGAGGCAGCTCCTTGAAAATCTCCATGGCAATGGTTCCCTGTCCGGTGGCCACCGCAAGATCGTCAAAGGGATGGATAAAGGTATATCCATGCTCCTCAGCAAGTTCATAGGCTTTCTGGCAGGATTCGTCGTACACATCCCCATAGAGAATCACCTCTGCGCCGTATCCCTTGGTCCGGTTCACCTTAATCAGCGGCGTGGTGGTAGGCATCACAATGGTTGCCTTCACCCCGTAGCACTTTGCCGCATAAGCCACCCCCTGGGCATGGTTGCCGGCAGAGGCGGTGATCAGTCCTTTTTCCCTTTCTTCTTCCGTCAGGGTGCTCATTTTGTAATAGGCTCCCCGGACCTTGTAAGCTCCGGTAAACTGCATATTTTCCGGCTTCAGATAAACCTTGTTCCCGGTCTGCTCGCTAAGGAAGTCACTGTATATCAGCTTTGTTTCCAAAGTTACCTCTCTTACAATTTTACTGGCTTCTTCAAATCTCTCCAGAGTCAACATTTTACTCTTCCTCCTCGGTTTTATCGCCTGTGTCAAACAGCGCTTTTACAAATTGTCCGGAATCAAATTTCTGCAGATCGTCGATGGTTTCTCCCACTCCGATATATTTCACCGGAATGCCCAGTTCTGACTGAATGGCCACTGCAATGCCGCCTCTGGCCGTCCCGTCCATCTTGGTGAGGATAATTCCCGAAATGTCCGCCACCTCTGAAAACTGCCTGGCCTGGGAAAGGGCATTCTGGCCTGTGGTTCCATCCAGCACCACCAGAGTTTCCCGAAAAGCCTCCGGGTATTCCTTTTCCAGAATCCGATGGATTTTCTTTAACTCTTCCATCAGATTTTTCTTGTTGTGGAGACGCCCGGCAGTGTCGCACAGCAGTACGTCTGCATTTCTGGCCCTTGCCGCCGCCACGGCGTCATAGACCACTGCTCCGGGATCTGCGCCCTCCTGGCCGCCGATCATTTCCACCCCGGCCCGGTTGGCCCATTCGCTGAGCTGTTCTCCGGCAGCCGCCCGGAACGTATCTGCCGCCGCAAGCACCACGCGTTTGCCCTGGGCCTTTAACTTGCCGGCCAGTTTTCCCACGGAAGTGGTTTTGCCCACGCCGTTAACGCCGATGACCAGTACCACAGATTTCTCATTTTCAAACCGGTAAGCCGTCTCTCCCACATCCATCTGCTCCTGGATACTGGAAATCAACAATTCCTTACACTGGGCAGGCTCTTTGATATGCTGCTCCTTTACCTTCACTTTGAGATTTTCAATGATTTCCTCTGTGGCATGGACGCCCAGATCGCCCATAATGAGAATTTCCTCAATCTCTTCGTAAAATTCATCGTCAATACTGGAAAATCCGCTGAAAATAGAATCTATCCCGGACACAATATTATCTCTGGTCTTGGTTAATCCCTGTACCAGACGTTTAAAAAACCCTTTCTTTTCTTTCTCTTCACTTCCCATTTCTGTTCTCTCCTTCCTGCTCTCCGTAATGGATATTACTCCGGCGTTAAATATCCCGCATGTTACGCGCTCAGATCTTCTTCAATCAGATTGACGGACACCAAAGTGGACACGCCCTTCTCCTGCATGGTAATTCCATACAGCCGGTCTGCCGCCGCCATGGTTCCACGTCTGTGGGTAATTACAATAAACTGGGTATGACTGGTCAGCTTATGCAGATACCTGGCAAACCGCCCCACGTTGGAATCATCCAGAGCCGCCTCTATCTCGTCCAGCAGACAAAAGGGCGAAGGCTTCAGATTCTGGATGGCAAACAGCAGGGAAATGGCCGTCAGGGATTTCTCCCCGCCGGAAAGCTGCATCATATTCTGCAGCTTCTTGCCGGGAGGCTGCGCAATAATACGGATGCCGCATTCCAAAATGTCCTCATCCTCCACCAGTTCCAAAGTTCCCTTTCCGCCGCCGAACAGCTCCTTGAATACTTTGTCAAATTCCTTCTGTATCTGGGCGAACTTCTCCATAAACTGCCGGCGCATGCCAGTATCCAGTTCCTCAATAATATCCAGCAGCGTTTTTTCTGCTTCCACCAGATCATCATGCTGGGTTTTCATAAACACATACCGTTCTGACAGATTCCGGTAATCCTCAATGGCGTTGACATTCACATCTCCAAGCTTGCGGATCTCGTCTTTGATCTGGGCGATCCTCTTTTTCATCTCTCCCGGATTGTTCAGTTCTTCCCTTCGCAGCGCCATGGCGTTGTGGAAGGTCAGTTCATATTCTTCCCACATATAGCTGTTCTGATGTTCCGCCGATTCATTCAGCTTCTCTTTCTGGCTGCCCAACCGGTACATTTCTTTATCCAGATCATGGATGCGTTTGGAAAGCTCCTCCTGCTTCTGGAAAAAGCCTTTGTATTTCACAGACATCTCTTCTCTGGCCTTCTGTCCCCGGACCATTTCTTCTTCCAGTTTCCGGCGGTTGATTTCCGAATCCTCCATGGCCTTTGCAAGCTCTTCAATTTCCCGCTCTTTTTGGCAAATATCAGTCTGTGACTGGCCCCTTTCCTGATCTGCCTCCCGCAAATCCTCTTCCAGCTTACGGATTTCCGATGCAATACGGGAGAGATTCTCCTTCAGGAACTCTGCTTTCTGCTGCAGGTTGGCCTCCTCTAGCTGCACCCGGGAAACGTCATTCTGGCTCTCCTGGGCAAATTTATGCTGCCGCTCCAAAATCTGCCGGTACTCTCCGGTTTCTTCTTCAATTTCCCTCTCTCTTTTGCCGGCGGCCTGAAGCTCCTCCCGAATCTGCTCCCGGCTTTCATTGATTTCTGACAACTGACGTTCCATCTCTCTGCTTTCCAGCTGCAGGGAGATAAAACGGCTGTCATTTTCCGCTTTCTGCTCTCTGATCCGTTCCAGATTCATTTCTTCTGTATTCTGCTTCAGCATTGCCTGCTTCAAATTTTCTTCTTTCTGACGGATCTCTTCCTTCAGCAGCTCTCTTGCCGTACTGATATCCTCCAGCCGGCTTTTGTGCCCGGCCAGCGTATGCTCTAACTTCTCCGTTTCCCGCTGCAGATCTTCAATTTCCCGTTTTCTTCCCAACAGATTGCTGGTATTTTTAAAAGCTCCGCCTGTCATGGAACCGCCGGGGCTTAAGGATTCTCCCTCCAGGGTGACAATCCGCAGGCTGTACTGGTATTTCCTGGCCAGTAAAACAGCATGGTCAATGGTATCCACCACATAGGTTCTGCCTAAAAGATATGTTTTCAGTCCCGCAAACCGGCGGTCCGCCCGCACCAGCTCGCTTCCGATTCCAATGACGCCGGGCTCCTTTAAGGCAGCCTGATTGACGGAAACCGG
Source organism: Petralouisia sp. (assembly GCF_056822245.1). Taxonomy (NCBI): domain Bacteria; kingdom Bacillati; phylum Bacillota; class Clostridia; order Lachnospirales; family Lachnospiraceae; genus Petralouisia; species Petralouisia sp. The sequence goes on from NZ_JBQIOP010000001.1 coordinate 115,234, forward strand.
CCGCTTGCCCACACTGGTTAAGGGCAGAAAAGTAGCCCGCCCAAACCGGTTCTGTTTCAGATAGCCAATCATTTTCTTGGCGGTATTCTCATCATCGGTGACAATATTCTGGAGGCTTCCCCCCAGAGCTGTTTCAATGGCAATTTCATACTGCCTGTCCACCTGAATCAAATCAGCCACAACTCCCAGCAATCCCGGCTCTGATTCTTTCCGCTCCATCACACGGCGGATGGAATTGCCGTAGCCGTCATAGCGCTCCGCAATATTAATCAAAGACTCCAGGCGGGATTTTTCTCTGTGGTAACGGGCATTGTCCTGCTCCATCCGTTCTAACGTCTCCGCCCGTTTTGCCTGCCATTCCCGGTTCTTTTCTTCTGATTTCTGCAGTTCTGACTCCAAGTTCTGACAGGTTTCTCTGGCCTTTTGATAGCTTTGCCCATATTCCTCCAACATGGACTGCAGTTCTTCTTCCTCGCTTTTTTGTTCCAACAGCCGTTTATTCATCTCAGCTTTGCGGATATTAATCTGCTCCTGCATGGTATCATAACGCTGCTGTCTGGCTTTGATGGAGGCTTTATTATTCAGAAGTTCAATAATTTCCGTTTTTCCATCTTCAATTTTCCTGGTGCAGCGGGCAATTTCCTCCTGGATCTCCTGATATTTGGCCATCACCTGGCTTTTCTGTTCCTCCAGGGACTTTGTCTGATCGTCAAGCTGCCGTTTTTCCTTCTGGCAGGACGCTCTCTGCTCCAACCGTTCCCGGCGATCTTTTTCAATGGCCTGCTGTCTGGCCTTAAAATGCTCTTCACTCTGTCTGGCTCCGTGAATCTGTTCGTTCAGCACGTTAATCTGGCCTTCCAGTTTTCCCTTCTGCACCGTATGGTTTCCCAGCTTTTCCCGAAGCGCCGCAAGCCTGTCGTCTGTCTGCTGCATGTCCTGCTCCATCTGAGCATACTCCGCCCGGATATTTGCATAGGAACGGTTAGACTCCTGCAGCTCCCCTTCGACAATTTCTGTTTTCTCCCCTAAAGATTTCAAATCCTCCTGGATACGTTCCATATCCATCAGGAACATGTTCACATCATACTCTTTCAGCTCTTCCCTCTTTTTCAGGTAATGCCTGGCTTTTTCCGCCTGTTTCTCCAAAGGCCCCACCTGCTTCTCCAGCTCGGCAAGAATGTCGCTGACGCGCAGAAGGTTCTGGCGTTCATCTTCTAATTTTTTCTGGGCGGTGGCCTTTCGCCGTTTGAATTTGACAATTCCCGCCGCTTCATCAAACAACTCCCGCCGCTCTTCCGGCTTGCCGCTTAAGATCCGCTCAATCTGGCCCTGGCCGATGATGGAATATCCTTCTTTTCCAATTCCCGTATCATAGAATAACTCATATACATCCTTCAGGCGGCAGGTCGTCCCATTAATCAGATATTCACTTTCCCCGGAACGGTAGACACGTCTTGCCACTGTCACTTCGTTGTAATCCACGTTTAACTGCCGGTCTCCGTTGTCCAGCGTAATTGCCACATAAGCGTAGCTTAAAGGCCTGCGGTTCTCAGTGCCGGAAAAAATAACGTCCTGCATACTGGCGCCCCGAAGCTGTTTCACCCGCTGTTCTCCCAAAACCCAGCGCACTGCGTCTGCCACATTGCTTTTTCCGCTTCCGTTAGGCCCCACGATTCCGGTAATTCCATTGTGGAATTCAAACAGGATCTTATTGGCAAATGACTTGAATCCATGAACTTCTATACTTTTTAGATACATCTGTCCCTCCGACGCTACTGTGCCAAACTGCGGGGAATCTTAATGTTTTTGCGCTTCTTAAGCATAAGCAGCGTTTCGTAGGCCGCCTCCTGCTCCGCGCTCTTTTTCGTTCTTCCGCAGCCTGTTCCCCAGGGTTCTTCGTCTATTCTCGCTTCCACAATAAACTTTTTATCGTGATCCGGCCCTTCTTCTGCCAGAAGGCAATAGCTCAGCCCTTCCCCGAAATTAGCCTGCACCACTTCCTGCAGGATAGTCTTGCTATCATAAAAGAGCTGCTTGTGCTCGATATCGTTCAACACAAAACGATGTACAAACTCTTTTGCACTAGCAAAACCACCATCCAAATAAATTGCCCCAATCAGCGCCTCCAGCACATCGGACAATACTGATTTCCGCTCCCTTCCTCCGGTCTGGGCTTCCCCCTTTCCCAACAGAAGGTATCTGCCCAGCTCCAGTTCTCTGGTGCAGAAGGCCAGCGTAGGCTCACAGACAATGCTTGCCCGCATTCTGGTCAGCTCCCCCTCCGGGTTTTTGGGATATCTGTGAAACAAAAACTCACTGGTCACAATCTCAAGCACCGCATCCCCCAGAAATTCCAGCCGCTCGTAATCTGCCAGCCGGCTCATATGGTGCTCATTCACATAAGAGCTGTGGGTCAGGGCCTGGGTCAGCAATCTGCTGTTTTGAAACTGATACCCTAATTTTCCTTCCAATTCTTTCTGCAATTTCATCTTAAAACCTCCGATTACTCTAATCAAATGCAACCACTTCCCGCAAAATGTGAAAGTGGTTGTCATCTGACATTGCCTGCTGCACACAGGCAATCAATCTTTATGCTCACTGTACGGCTCGTCCATCAGTTTGTTGCATTCTTAATCTGCTCTACTGCATCTGCTACCGTTACAATCTTCTCTGCTTCCTCGTTGGCTATTTCAATGTCAAATTCTTCTTCAAGTCCCATGATAATCTGGAAAATATCCAGAGAATCCGCCCCCAGGTCATCTACAAATGTAGTATCCATTGTAATTTCATCCACATCAACGTTTAATACTTCTGCAATGATTTTTTTTAATTTTTCAAACTCCATGCTCGTTCCTTTCTACTCCTCCATGGGAGATGTTCCAATATTCTTTCTGATTTTCTCATTAATTTCCTGCTCACTGAACGTAACGCACTGGATAATGGAATTGGTCACTTCCTTCGCCTTTGCGCTTCCGTGAGTCTTGACTACCAGACCATTCAGCCCTAACAGCGGCGCACCGCCGTATTCTGTCGCATCAAAGGCTTTCAGGGTCTTTTTCAAAGATGGCTTCACAAGCAGCGCGCCAATCTTGCTTCGGAGACTCGACATCATGCCCTGCTTTATCACATGGATCAGCGTCCCGCTTAATCCCTCGCAAAGCTTCAAAATAACATTGCCGGTAAATGCCTCGCACACAATCACGTCTGCTTCTCCATGGGGAATCTCTCTCGCTTCAATGCTGCCTGTAAAATTGATGTCCGGGCAGTTTTTCAGCAGAGGAAATGTTTCTTTTACCAGTGCATTTCCTTTTTCTTCCTCTGCACCAATATTGACAATCGCCACCTTCGGCTTCTTAACGCCCAACACGTTTTCCATGTAAATGGAGCCCATCTTCGCAAACTGGACCAGATGCGAAGGTCTGGCGTCTACATTTGCGCCGCAGTCAATCAGTAAAGACACTCCCTGTTCTGTGGGAATCAGCGGCGCCAGCGGCGGGCGTTCCACACCCTTAATCCTTCCGACGATAACTTGTCCGCCTACCAGTATGGCCCCGGAGCTTCCTGCCGACACAAAAGCGTCTGCCTTCTTCTCCTTCACCATGTTCAATCCCACCACGATGGATGACTGTTTTTTCTTTCGAATTGCCATCACTGGAGGTTCTGCGGTTTCAATTACCTCTTCGGCGTGAATCACCTCAATCTGGTTCCCGTTGTAGGAATGTTTCGCCAGTTCTTCTTTTACCACATCCTGGCGGCCAATCAGATATACCATAATGTCCCGCCGCAGCGTAACAGCATTGATTGCCCCTTTTACCATTTCGGCGGGCGCGTAATCTCCGCCCATGGCGTCGACTGCTACTTTTATCATTTCCTGCATGAAAATTCCTCCTTATGGCTCGCAAACAGGCAACGTCTGTTAAAAATTTCCTGTTTATCGAATACCCACCTAAGAATATACTATAAGTATCCGGAGAAATCAACCTAAAAATCAACGTTCTGCCATATCATCGTCCGCTTTGTATTTGGCATCCTCCGCTTCCCGGTCCTCTTCGCTCATATATCTGCGGAAAATCCGCTCCAGTATATAGCTCTGAAGCCAGGCGTAAACGGAAGGAATAATAAAAATCATATAGGGCAAAAGATAAACCGCAAATCCTATGGCCGCAGCAACCACCAGCATCAGCGCGGTCATGGGCAGATGGGCAATTACCATCAAAATTGCGTTCTTCATGGAACGTCTCCTGGTGTTCTCAAAACGCGCCATATAAGGAAACAGGTATGAAACCCAGGCAAACCAGATGACAAGCCCCAGAAAACTAACTGCGGAAAGGGCGGAAAAATAGGCGGCAGAAGCCGCATAAAAATTCGCAATCTGCAAATCCAGCCACATCACAATCCCCACAGCCAGAGCCGCTATCCACACCGGCACAGTCTGTTTAAAATTCTCCTTAAAAGAGGTCACGTAATCCCGGAACATATACCCCCTGTCATGACGGAGCACCTTATGCACCGTATAGTACAATGCTGTGGAGGCCGTTCCTATGGTGACAATGGGAATACAACTTACAAAAAACAGCAGGCTCAGACAGATGCAGTCCGTAAACTTGGACAATGATCTCATAATGCCGCTGTCCGGATTAAAAAGCTTCATAATGTAATTTCCTCTCTCTTTTGGTATTTTAGTTCTATCACCTATTCTTACCTATTTCCTTTGAAATGTCAATGTCTGCGGAAATAAAATTTTCCTTCTGCGAAAAAGAGTGTTACAGGTTAGGAATAAATCATAACAAAAGAGCCCTCCCATTATTGGAAAGGCCCTTTTTGCACCCCGGATTAATCCTGAGGGATAATTTCTTTTTTGTTATAGCTTCCGCAGTTCTTGCATACTCTGTGAGGCATCATTAATTCGCCGCATTTGCTGCATTTTACCAAAGTCGGAGCAGTCATTTTCCAGTTTGCTCTTCTTCTGTCTCTTCTGCCTTTGGAAGATTTATTTTTTGGACATATTGACATGGTCACACCTCCTTAAATTTGTTAAAAATATCCTGGATTGCTGCCATTCTTGGATCAGGTTCCGTTTTCTGGCACTGACATTCTGCCTGATTCAGATTCATTCCGCACCGTTTGCAGATGCCTTTGCAATCCTCTCTGCACAGAACCTTCATTGGCCAACTCACCAAAATTTCTCCAAAAATAAGTTGATCTACATCCAGACTTGTTCCTGACATATAGCTCAGATTCTCCATGCTCAGCTCTTCATTGCTTCCGGTAAGGTCAATCTCCTTGTCCACCTCAATGAAAAATGTCCGGCTCACTTCCTCCAGACAGCGGTCACATGGAATTCCGATTGCAACTTCTGTTTCCCCCTGAATCAACAGTCGCTTCCCGTCCTCATTGGCAAACTTCATTGCAAAGGGCTGTTTCGTCCGAATGGGAAATTGTCCCAGTCTGGAATCAAAGGACGATAATTCAATTTCTACCTGCTGTGACATTTCCTTATTCTCACAGGAAATTATGTCCGCTAATTCTACTCTCATGACAGTCTCCTATCCACACTTGGTATATTATAACTGCCAGAAGATGGTTTGTCAATCATTTCTTTTATTATTTTGTCAGTTCCACGGTCTCCCGGGCAATTGCCAGTTCTTCATTGGTAGGCAGACAGAGCACGGTGACTTTGGAATCCGGAGTGGAAATAATCTTCTCTTCCCCTCTTACCTGGTTGGCCGCATCGTCCAGTTTCAGCCCCAGATATCCCAGGTAATCACAGACGCCCTTTCTGGTATCCGGCCCGTTTTCTCCAACTCCTGCCGTAAAGCAGATCACATCCACGCCGTTCATGGCCGCCACATAGGAGCCCACATATTTTGCCACACGGTAAATATAAGTCTCCAATGCGCGGATTCCGCCTTTGTCATCTTTTTCAGCAGCTGCTTCCAGATCCCGGAAATCACTGGAAATGTGGGACAATCCCTGTACGCCGGATTTCTTATTTAAGATAGCCATAATGCCTTCCAGATCCAGATTTTCTTTCTTTGCCAGATATTCCATGGCCCCCGGATCAATATCGCCGGAACGTGTTCCCATAATCAGTCCTTCCAGGGGAGTCAGTCCCATGGAAGTGTCCACAGATTCTCCGTTTTTCACCGCGCAGATGGAAGCGCCGTTTCCAAGATGGCAGACAATGGTTTTCAGCTCTTCATAGGGCTTTCCAAGAAGCTCCGCCGCGCGTTTGGACACATAACTGTGGGAAGTTCCGTGGAACCCGTATTTTCTCACTTTATATTTCTCATAATAATCATAGTCAATGCCGTAGAGGTATGCTTTCTCCGGCATGGTCTGATGGAATGCGGTGTCAAATACGCCTACCATCGGCACGCCCGGCATCAATTCCTGGCAGGCCCGAACTCCGATTAAATTAGCCGGATTATGCAAAGGAGCCAGATCGCTGCATTCCTCCACAACCTTCAGCACTTCCTCGTTTAATACTGTGGAGCATGCGAATTTCTCTCCGCCGTGCACCAGCCTGTGGCCCACTGCGCCGATTTCCTCAAGACTCTTTAAGGCTCCGGTGTTCGGATTTACCAGCGCATCCAATACCATCTGAATGGCCTGTTTGTGGGTGGGCATGTCCGCATCTGTAATTTCCTTGTCACAGCCGGCCTTCTGATACACAAGCCTTCCGTCCAGGCCGATTCTCTCGCACAGTCCTTTTGCCAACACTTCCTCAGAATCAGAATTGATGACCTGATATTTCAGGGAAGAACTTCCGCAATTAATTACTAATACATTCATTTTTCTTCTCCTATTCTCTTCCATTATTAGATTTATAACATGTACAATTCCATTATAAACCAATCCAAATTATGATACAAGGGGCTTTTTTCCAGTTAATCCTTGTAAACAGAAGCAAAATCCTGTACCATAGTATGAATGAGGAATGAAAAACCCGCCTCAAAAACGAAAGGAAACTGTCATTTATGGAAAATAAAGAAAAAACACAGTTATTTGAACAGACACCTATTCCAAAAGCGGTGATGACCCTTGCTGTCCCTACCATCATCAGCTCTCTGGTTATGGTAATTTATAACCTTGCAGACACTTATTTCGTAGGTATTTTAAATGATCCCATCCAGAATGCGGCCGTTACTCTGGCAGCTCCGGCGCTTCTGGCTTTTAACGCAGTCAACAATCTGTTCGGAATCGGCGCCTCCAGTATGATGAGCCGGGGGCTTGGGAGAAAAGATTACGACACGGTATACCGCAGTTCTGCCTTCGGTTTCTATTTTGCGCTGATAAGCGGCATCCTGTTTTCTGCCCTCTGCACCCTGTTTCAGACCCCCATGCTGACCATGCTGGGCGCAGACAGCCAGACTGCCGCAGCCACCGGGGAATATCTGAAATGGACGGTAAACTTCGGCGCGGCGCCGTCTATCCTGAATGTGGTTCTGGCCTATCTGGTGCGGGCGGAAGGCTCTTCCCTCCATGCCAGTATCGGCACCATGAGCGGATGCCTTTTGAATATGATTCTTGACCCCATATTTATTCTCCCTCAGGGACTGAATATGGGAGCAGCCGGCGCGGGGCTTGCCACTTTTCTGTCCAACTGCACCGCCTGCGGCTATTTTTTCCTTCTGCTGTTTGTAAAACGGGGACAGACTTATGTTTCCATCCGCCCAACCCATTTCGGCTTCCAGAAAATGATCGTCGCCGGAATATTTGCCGTGGGAATTCCCGCCTCCATCCAGAACCTTTTAAATGTGACGGGCATGACTGTCCTGAATAATTTCACTTCCTCTTACGGCGCAGACGCAGTGGCGGCCATGGGAATCGTACAGAAAATCAATATGGTGCCTCTGAACATTGCACTGGGATTTTCTCAAGGCATTATGCCCCTGATCAGCTACAATTATGCCAGCGGAAATATCAAACGCATGAAAGACACACTGACTTTTACTGTGAAAATCACCCTTTCTTTCATGATACTGGTATCCGCCGGTTATTTTCTGGGCGCTGGGCCTCTCACCTCACTATTTATGAAAAACCCTGCGATTATTGCCTACGGCTCCAGATTTTTGCGGGGCCTGTGCATGGGAACGCCTTTTCTGTGCATGGACTTTCTGGCAGTGGGCGTATTTCAGGCCTGCGGCATGGGAAAAAAATCCTTTCTTTTTGCCATACTCCGCAAGATTATCCTGGAAATCCCGGCATTGTTTGTGCTGAATTACTTCTTCCCCCTGTACGGGCTTGCCTATGCGCAGTTAACGGCCGAACTGATCCTGGCCGCCGCCGCCGTCATCGTTCTGTTCCGGCTGTTTCGCCAGCTTGAAAAAACGTTCGGCCAAGAAGAAAGGAAGCTTACATGAATGTACTTGGAATTATTGCAGAATACAACCCGTTCCACCAGGGACATGCTTATCAGATAGAAACCCTGAAAAAAGAAACGGACGCAGATTTTGTCATCATTGCCATGAGCGGAAATTTTGTTCAGCGGGGGGCCCCCGCCCTGATGGAAAAATACAGCCGCGCCCGGATGGCTTTAAGCTGCGGCGCAGACCTGGTACTAGAGCTGCCTGCGCTCTATGCCTGTGCCAGCGCAGAATATTTTGCAGCAGGCGGCGTTGCCTTACTGGAGAGCTGCGGCGTAGTCACGCATCTGGGATTTGGAACGGAAACGGAAGATTTTTCTTCTCTAAAGGAAACTGCGGATATCCTCTGCCGGGAACCGGAACCCTTCCGGGATGCCTTGCAGCAGGAACTGAAAAAGGGGCTGTCCTTTCCCGCTGCACGGGCCCGGGCGTTAAACTCCTGTTTTTCAGTACAGAATCCGGCCCATTTTCCCCCATCCGCCTCCATTCTGGATTCCCCAAACAATATTCTGGCTGTGGAATACCTGAAAGCTTTATCCCGCTGTCAATCCCGGATCATTCCCTGCCCTCTGCTGCGCCGGGGACAATCCTATCACGATACTGCGCCGGGACAGGTATTTTCTTCTGCCTCAGCCCTGCGGGCCCAGCTCTTAGAAACGAATCGCCTGCTTCCATCCTCTGTGGAGCTTTCCATGCCCAAAGCAGCTCTGGATATTTTAAAAGAATATCCTCATCCCTTTTTACAGGAAAATGATTTCTCCCCGCTGCTTCACTACAAGCTGCTTACAGAATCCCCGGAGCAGCTTTCCCGCTATGCAGACAGCTCCCCGGATCTGGCAAGGCGCATGAAACAGGAATCCGGCAGTTTCCTTTCCTGGAACAGCTTCTGCAGCCGTTTGAAGTGTAAAAACTTTACCTATACCCGTCTCAGCCGGGTATGTCTGCATGTGATACTGAATATTTATCAGGAGGATTACCAGGCTGTTCCAAAGCCCGCCTGCCTGCGGGTGCTGGGCTTTCGCAAAAAATCCGCCCCTTTGCTGTCCGCCGTCAAAAAAAGCGGAAATCTGCCCTTTGTGACAAATCCCGCTTCTTTATGGAAAGATGAAAGCTCCCCTTCACGGTCAAACGGCCTTCCTCTTACCGAGCATACCACTGACCGTCCCGGGACGCAGGCTGCTTCCCTGCAGCGCCTTCTTTCCCTGGATCTGGCCGCTGCTGATCTGTACCGCATCGGCCTGGCTGCTAAAGGGGATAACAGCCTGCCGAAGGATTTCAGACAGCCTTTGATTTTGCTGTAGAGGCTTTTGCTTAAATCTGTTCCAATGCTTCAAATGTCTGATGTTTTTACTCTTGTCTATTTATTTCATACGGACGGAACTACAGGGGCATCCTTCCTCACGCAAACTGGGCAGCATTCCGGCAGTTCCGTCCGTATCCAAATATAATCGTTCGCCGCAGCACTAATGATGAAACAACCGAATCCCCGTAAAGCACATCGCCATATTATATTTATTGCAGGTCTCAATCACATGGTCGTCACGGATGGAACCGCCCGGTTCCGCCACATAGGAAACGCCGCTTTTATGCGCCCGCTCAATATTATCGCCGAATGGGAAAAATGCATCGGAACCAAGGGAAACTCCGTTCATCTGATCCAGCCATTCCCGCTTTTCTTCTCTGGTAAACACTTCCGGCTTCACCTTGAAAATCTTCTCCCAGGCGCCCTCTGCCAGAACATCCATATAATCTTCTCCGATATACAAATCAATGGAATTATCTCGGTCTGCCCGGCCGATGCCGTCTACAAACTCCAATCCCAGCACCTTGGGGGACTGACGCAGAAACCAGTTGTCCGCTTTCTGTCCGGCAAGACGGGTACAGTGGATTCTGGACTGCTGTCCTGCCCCAATGCCGATGGCCTGTCCGCCTTTGGCATAACATACAGAATTGGACTGGGTATATTTCAGCGTAATCATGGCGATTGCCAAATCAATTTTGGCAGATTCCGGAATCTCTTTGTTTTCCGTCACCACATTTCCAAAGAAATCATTGTCAATTTTCAGCTCGTTTCTGCCCTGTTCAAAGGTAATGCCGAACACTTCCTTCCGCTCCAGAGGATTGGGCATGTAATCCGGATCGATCTCAATCACATTGTAATTGCCCTTCTTCTTTGCCTTTAAAATCTCCAATGCTTCCGGCTCATATCCCGGCGCAATCACTCCATCAGAAACTTCCCGCTTGATAATCAAAGCCGTGGCCTTATCGCAGACATCCGACAGGGAAATAAAATCTCCGAAAGACGACATGCGATCTGCGCCTCTGGCTCTTGCGTAAGCATTGGCAAGGGGCGTAAACTCCATATCCAAATCATCTACCCAGTAAATCTTCTTCTCCACCTCTGTTAAGGGCAGCCCCACTGCTGCGCCGGCAGGGGAAACGTGTTTAAAAGAAGTTGCCGCCGCAAGCCCTGTCGCTTTCTTTAATTCTTTTACCAACTGCCATCCATTGAAAGCGTCCAGAAAATTAATATATCCCGGCTTGCCGTTTAACACCTTAATGGGAAGTTCTCCGTTCTCCATGTAGATTCTGGATGGCTTCTGGTTGGGATTGCACCCATATTTTAATTCTAATTCCTGCATAATTTCCTCCATATCTGTACTTTTTCACTATCATACGCCCGATTCCCCGACGCAAAGGTATTTATTTATTCTTATTGATAATAACAGATTCATACTTTCCTGTTTCAATTTCAATATATCTGACAAAAAGAGAAACTTTATTCTCTTCGTTCAGGCTGTCCCAGATGTTCCGGGCAAACTCATGAAGTTCTCCGTCCAGCTCCACCAGTTTCGGCTCTCCCTCAAAACTGGGCAATGGATTTCCGTCTCCCATATAAGTATGGATAAAACGGCCTTCCCCGGCTGCAGGATTCTCATAGGCAAACGTATACCGGTTACAGGAATCAGGATTCCCATGATTGCTCTTTAAAATAGACATTGCATAATTGTAGCTGCCGTGCTCCACATGCATAATGCCGGAAATCCGCGGGGTATAGTTGGGAGCGTCCGGCTCAAATTCCCTGGTGCGCAGTGACTGCTCAAAGGTCTGCTGCTTGTCCATCAATTCATAGATCGTATCGGTCTGATCTCCGTTTGTCACAATTGTCTTGTTGCCAAGCACTCTCACCGGCGCATAAATAATCAGGCTGGGATCGCTTAATTTGGACGGGTCAAATGCCTGTGTGCGGATGCCTTCTCCATCTTCCACAAAAATACGGTTTCTGCTGTTCTCACTTCTTCCCATAATAAAATAAGCAGTTACTGCATACCTGCCGTCTTTTGACTTGCCGATTACAATTCCCCTTCCCGGATAAGAATTACCCTTTAACTCTGTTTCCAACGATAACTTATTCACTCCTTGGTCTCCTCCTTATGCTTGCTGTCTTTGATTGCTGCGATTGTGCCATATTCAGGGCAGCGCCAGCATCATCTCCGGCTTTCTGCAATTCCTGTGATGGCCTATGCCCATTCTACCATGTAGTTTTTCCCATTACAAGTAAATTGCAAAGTTATTTGCAGTTCTTGGAGAAGATTTCCTGACCACGCTAAAAACTGCCGGAAGTGTAACCTTCCGGCAGTTCCTGCTCTTAAAGTTATTAAAAATGCTGCGTTCTTATTCTCTCCGGAAGATTCAGAAATTCCACTCTTCAGAGCCTTATCCCTGTCTCTGAGCCAGGAATTCTTTTCTTTTATCCAGAAGTTCATCAATTGCATTAACCAGTTTGCCGATTTCCGGTTTGGTAAGCTGAGCGTCTGCACCAAGCATCTCACCCTTGCGTCTCATTTCTTCATTTACCAGAGATGAGAAAATAACAACCGGAATATGCTTGAGCTCATCATCTTCCTTAATCAGTTTGGTCAGACGGTGTCCGTCCATCAGAGGCATCTCAATATCCGTAATGACCATATGTACCTTTTCATCTACTTCTCCTGACTTGCGGAAATCATTGAGCTTATCCCACAGCTCCTGTCCGTTGTTATTGACATTCAGCTTGGTATATCCTGATTTCTTCAGGCAGTCTGTGATCAGTTTGGACAGCAGCGGAGAATCCTCTGCCACCATAATCGGGGAATCGCTTCTGTTGCGTTCTTCCAAATCATCCAAATCAGATACCTGCAGTCCTGTTTCCGGACTGATATCCGTTACAATCTTCTCAAAGTCAAGAATTACAATCAGCCGATCTTCTAACTTAATCACTCCGGTAGACACGCCGTTCTCTTCAATATTAATGGTGGCGTCAGGGGTGATGATATCTGCCCAGGAAAGCCTGTGAATGCCGCATACTTCATCCACATGGAACGCAATATTCAGTTTATTAAAGTTAGTAATAATGAATAATCCGTCTCTGTCAATATCTGGAAGCCCCAGGCAATTACGCAGATTAATTACACTTATCATGGTGTCTCTTGGCATAAATATACCTTCCACACTTGGATGTGCATTAGGAATCGGAGTAACGGGCTGATATGTCAAAATTTCCCGTATTTTCGCTACATTGATACCGTAATGATTTCCAGCTAATGTAAATTCTAAAACCTCCAGCTCATTTGTGCCATTCTCCAAAAGAATATTTGTATCCATAATAGTAACTCGCTCCTCTCCGGTATATTTCCGTGCAATATTCATACATGCTTTGCCTACATTATAGCACATACTTTCTGAAAAATATAGAACATTTTTTCAATTTATTAAAATTTATTTCATATTTATCTCAGTTGTCGTTTCATTCATCTGCAGTGTAAGCTGAAGGGATGAAATGTTTTCCGCTGACGCCGCCGGCACTTCAAATATCAGGATACCTGCCACGGTCTGTCCCCCTTCGATGGCGCCGATGTAAGTGGATACATCATTTTCCAACATGCTGACTTCATTCTTTACTCCCGGTTCTTCATTTATCTTTAACGTAAAAATCGGCTGCTTTAAAAGCAAATCACAGTTCACTGTTTCTGAGCCTGTATTTGCTATGTTCACATTCAATATTACGTACGTATTTCCCTCTTTCGCATCCAGTGAAAAATAATCTCCCTGTTTATAAGTATTGCTGACAGAATAATCCTTATAAGAAAATTCCAGGCCCGGAATTGCCAGGGCTTCTGTCAAGGTAACTGCTTCAGGGGCCGGTTTCTCTGAGCCGAACGCTTCGTTTTCCCCGCTGCTGCTTTGCTGTCCGCCGTTCTCTTCCTGTTTCTCCTGCTCTTCCGGTTTCTTCACTTCCTCTTCCTCCGGAATCACTTCCTCTTCTTCCTCCTTGGGGTATACTGCCGCCATTCCTTCCTGCTGATGTCTGTTATGCTTTGCAAGGGTTCCTGCAGAGTAATTGACGATAACCAACGCTTCACTCTCTGTCAGCGGAACCATCTCCTCTCCGCATCCGGCAAGAAGAATTGCTGCAGCCACTAATGCTGATCCCTGTTTTATGAATTTCTTCATAAGTATGTCTCCTTTTTATGCTCAAGCGCATATTCCTGTTTCTCTATCTTGTATTCTACCATTATTTATTCCGTAGGGCAACCACAATTTCCTGTTTTTAAAATTTTCCACGCAAAACTACTGGCTTTTACAATCCAGTTCAAACCAGAATCTTACACCGTTTCTAAGATTTTCCACACCGCATTCTCTGTGAAAAGAATCCATAATCGCTTTTACAATGGACAGGCCGATTCCGTTTCCGCCGTATTCCCTGGTTCTCGCCTTATCCACTTTATAAAATTTATCCCAGATATGCTCCAGCTCTTCCTCCGGAATGGGGTTCCCTGTATTAAATACCTCCACTCTTACTGTTTCCGTATTGGGTCTTACAAAAATCTCTATTTTCTTTTCTCCGGCGGCATAGTGAATGGCATTGCTGATATAATTAGTCAGCACCTGTTCTGTCTTAAATTCATCTGCCCAGACATACTTAGGCCCTGTCCCGTGCACCTGCAGGGCAACGCCGCTTTGTTCCCGCAAAATGGCGGTGGCGTTGACAACCCCCTGGATAACCTCCAGCAAATCAAACCGTTCAAATACTACCTGTTCGCTGCCGGACTCCAATTGATTCAGGGTAAGCAGATTCTTCACAAGCTGATTCATCTTGTCCGCTTCATCCATAATCACATCGCAATAGAATTCCCGGCTGTCCGCATCATCATTGATGCATTCCTGCAGCCCTTCCGCATAGCCCTGGATCAATGCGATAGGCGTTTTCAATTCATGGGAAACATTGGAAATAAATTCCTTGCGCATCTCATCCATTTCCGTTTTCTTTTCAATGTCAATTTTCAGTTCATTGTTGGCGCTCTTCAGCTCCGAGATAGTCCGCTCTAAAGTTTCTGACAGCTGATTCATATGCTCCCCCAGCATGTCAATCTCGTTTTTCCCTTTGCTTGGAAATTTTGCGTCAAAGTCTAAATTAGTCATTCGGTTTGAAATGTCTGCAAGCTGCAAAATAGGATTGGTAATCTTACGGGTTACTGCATAAATAATCACAGCGCAGAGAACTACGGCCACAATTCCCACATAGGCCAGAAAACGGTTGGCAATATCCACGCTTTCTTTAATGCTCTCCAATGCAGTGCGCATCAGAAGGGAGTTTCCATCGGACAGATTCCCGCATAACACAAGATAATCCGTCTTAAGTCTCTTATCTGACATCTTTTCCACCACATACCGATCTGTGCTTTCTAATATTTCCACATTTTTATTTTTCCGGAAAATCAGCTCCAAAAACTGAAGCAGCAGCGTTTCGTCATCTCCAACGTTGGAATCTAAAATGATGTTGTCAGAACCGATAATCATTCTGGTAATGTTGCTGTTGGCGCATACTTTTTCCAGACGGATGGCAAATTCCTCCGTCCACGCTTCTCCGGAGCTGCTGGCCTTATTCACCATTTCATAAGTTTCCAGAAGTTTCTGCTGCTTATGCTCCACATAGTAAGTTTCCAAAAGAGTTGTATTAATAAACCAGCACAGTAACACTGTGCCGGCAACAAGACTGAGCATAATTGCTGTGATTTTGCCTGTGATGGAATATTTCATGACTCCACCTCGAACTTATAGCCCATGCCCCAGATAGTCTTAATATAATTTCCCTTGTCCCCCAATTTGCTGCGCAGTTTTTTCACATGGGTGTCGATGGTTCTGGCATCGCCGAAATAATCATAATTCCAGACATGATTGAGAATTTTCTCCCTGGAAAGGGCAATCCCTTTGTTTTCCACAAAATACGTAAGCAATTCAAATTCCTTATAGCTTAATTCCATTTCTGTTCCGTCCACTGACGCCTGATGCCCCAGCCGGTCTATGAGAATCCCGCCGATTTCCAGCGTCTCTTCTTCTTTTTTCCCGGTGCGCCGCAGGATCGCTTCTACCCGGGCCACTAAAATCTTAGGACTGAAGGGCTTTGATATATATTCATCTGCGCCGATGTCAAATCCCATCAGTTCATCGCTCTCTTCTCCCTTGGCCGTCAGCATAATAACCGGAACCCTGGAGTTCTCCCGTATCTCTTTGCACACTTCCCAGCCGTTGATTTTCGGCATCATGACGTCCAGAATAATCAGGGCAATATCTTTCTGTTCATAAAACTTATTCAGAGCATCCTCTCCGTCCTCGGCCTCCACCACTTCGAAATTCTGTTTCACCAGAAAATCACGCACCAGCTTGCGCATCCGGCTCTCATCATCCACCACCAGTATTTTTAACTTTTCCATTTCTGCGTACACCCTCCGTTTTCATCCAAGTATTATGTTCTATGGTATCATGCATTTATGGAATATTTGTGAAAAATCCGCTGTTTCTGCGGATTCTATAAGCCTAATTCCTGTTCTTTTTCTTTTATGAGCTGCTCCCGCTCTTTTAATTCCTGTTCCCATTCTGTGTATTGATTCAGAATTTTATTCTTATAATTGATAATATTGGGACTGTCATCCAAAAGCGTAATCACAATCATTCCAATGGCCACAAGAAGCAGGAAAAGATTGCCTGCCAGACTGACCCGAAACAGCCCCCTGCTGCTCTTCAGTTTTTGTTCAATCTGACGCTGTTTTAATTCTGCGGCCCGCCGTTTCTGCTTTTCCTGTCCCAAATTCTCTTCATACCACTCTGCCAGTTCTTCTGCATCCGAAAGGGGCGCTTTCTGGGTCTGCCTTTTTCCCTGCACAGAGCCAGGAGCCTGATTCTTTCCTGCGGGTTTTGCCGCTGCTGCAGAAGCCTTGCTCTTTCTTAAGGGCTCTGCCGCTGCACCGGGAGCCTGATCTTTTCTCTGGATTTCCGGCACATTTGACAGATAATCCCTGAGTTGTTTTAAATATGCCAGTCCCACCGGAGTTTCAAATACCTTTTCTGCAATCAGCTTCCGGTACATTTCATGAACCATCCTTGGGTTTCCCATATCCAGTTTCCCTTTGACGTATTGGATGCTTTCTGCCTCGTGCATGGCTTTACGCGCCAGTTCCGGGTCTGTAAAGGTAAAGCCTTCCACTGTAATACTATTTTTTTCCATTGTTTTCCCTGCCTTATCCTGCCTGTGTATTCTTTAACGCTATTATATTCTATCCTTTCTTCTTTGACAAGCGGGATTCTTTGTTGTCATAGCAGATGATGGACACACAATCCGGCAGTTCCTGTGTATCGAAATACAGACTGTTGGTTGTAATACTGGAAATAAAATAAATCCATCCGCTATTTGCTTAAAATTAATAGCAGGTGGATTTATTATTTTATACTGGAACATCCCACCACTTCGTGGGTTCCTCCTTACCACAAATAATGGAGCTGAGGGGAATCGAACCCCTGTCCGAAAGTCAATTCACTATGGCATCTCCCATTACAGTCATTCCTTTGACATTCCCTCTGCCGAACGCCGAATGACAGGCTTCCGGTTTCAGTAGCTTCATAATACGCCCGCATGCGCAAAGCTTTGCATACGTCGTTTCCCACATCGTCGAAGCCGGTTACTTAAACTGTGGGTGGTCTAAGGCCGACTGCTGCAACTAGGCAGCGATTGCTAAATTATCTTCAGCGTTTATATTTATTGTTCCCGTTGTTGAGGCGGTCAGGAGCCGCCAATGGCTTCCATAGCTGCACAACCCCCGTCGAAACCAGTACAACCCCTGGTTCGCTGATGCTGTTAGCTTCTGTCTATTATAAATTCAGACTTTCTTTTTGTCAAGAACCCTTTCCGGAAAATTTGCCTTTCGGAAAGCGGAAATTAAGATTCTTTCCGCTTTCCCAACAGCTTATCTGCCACTAATTCCAGAATCACTGCCAATACAAAAAAGAACACCACTGCCACTGCCGCTTTTCCAATCAGGATTCCAAAAGAATTCTTTTTCTGCCATTCATTGTCAATGGCATACCAGACGTATTCGGTTGAAACCTGATTCTCTTCGCAAATGTCTGACAGCATATTTTTGGCTCCCTGGGAAAATCCATGCTTTCTTCCGATGGGAATTGCGTCTGATTCTCCTTTTTCAAGGGCTTTCGCCGTATTCTGGCTGACCTGGGCCAGAATTTTGCTTCCATCTTCCAGTTCCAGAATATAATAAGGAATATACTCCACAAAAACATCTATCGGGGACTGCCGCACGGCCGGCTTCTGTTTACCAACTGCGCCGTTGCGCCGTCTGCGGAAAGGATCTGCCCATTCTGCCAGGCTGTACACATTGGTTTTCTTAAGGGACTTAGGGATCACTTTCACATAATCCACATCATTCAGCGTTTCTTCCCATTCTGACTGACTCCGCACCTCCGGAATACCCTCGCCTGCAGGATATCCCATATAAACCGTTCCCGGATTCGCTTCGATTTCCTTGCTGCCGATGGTTTCCGGCTGATTCATTTTCAGCAGAATTCCCTCCATATTAAATCCGGCGAACACAAATGTGGCTGCTGCCAGTGAAACAATTACAATTATAAAATCCAATACTTTCTTCATGACAAATCTTCTCCGCAAATTATTTTCTTAAGGCGTTCTGACTTTCATTATATCCTTATATCAAACCTTCGGTACATGTTCAGCTGCTGCGGCGCGTTCTTTGCAGATTCCGCAGATTCTTCCATGATTTCCTCTGTCAGGCTGTCGGTTATCTCTTCCTGCGTTTCCTGCAGTTCTTCTGAAACCTCTTCCACAGACTCCGTCATTTCGTCCATCATTTCGTCCAGAATGCTTTCGTCCTCTTCGATGCCCAAAGCTTCTTCCACCATTTCTTCCTGTCTTTCTTCCGGTGTCTTTGGCTCCAGTTTCTCAGCCGCCTTGGCGTTCTTCTCGCCCTGTTCTTCTGCTTCGTCCAGAATATGAGACATCTGCTCCCTGTTATAAGCTGCCTTCACTGCTGCAATCTCATCTTCATAATTATGTAACATCTCCAGCTTCTTGGCTATCTCTTCCACGGTGCCGCATTCCTTCTGTTTCAGATTTTCCTTCTGTTTCTCCCAGAATGCAATCTCAGTTCCGGCTTTTTGCTGACGCTCCATTTTATCCTTTGCGCTTTTAAGCATGCTGTTGTGAAGCCCCGGCAAATTGCCGGCAAAAACACTTTTTGACTGAAAGCTGCCGGCAGTCTGCAGCCCGGTACTGACTGTAAACATATTCATTAAGGTCACCTGCCCTTTCCTGTTCGGCCTATACTGTTTGATTTACCATTTTCTTCTATCTATTTCGTCATGGTCGGGCAGATTTTTAACCGGGGCTTTTATATATTCTTTATTTTAAACTCTCGTTCCGACTCCCGGCGCATGTCTTTTTTGGCGATGTCCTGGCGTTTATCGTAGAGCTTCTTTCCGCGGGCCAGCGCAATTTCCACCTTTACCAGGCTTCCTTTGAAATATACCTGCAGGGGCACCACCGTGTAGCCTTTCTCCGCCATTTTCCCGGCAATTTTATTGATTTCATATTTATGCATCAGAAGCTTCCGGGGACGGAGGGGATCTTTGTTAAAGATATTTCCTTTTTCATAGGGGCTGATGTGCATTCCGTAGATGATGACTTCCCCGTTCTCAATGCGGATAAAGGATTCCTTCACGGAACATTTTCCCATCCGCAGGGACTTTACCTCCGTCCCGGCCAGACTGATTCCTGCTTCATATTTGTCCTCTATAAAATAATCGTGAAATGCTTTTTTGTTATTGGCAATTAACTTCCTGCTTTCTTTTCCCATCTGCTTATCCTCTCCTGAGTTTTCCTGAAATACTGTGTGAATTGGGCCGCTTTACTGGCCGCTCATTTCCAAATCCTCCTCTGGCAGCACAAAATCTATCGTGCGCATCACAGGATCGGCACTGGCTGTCACAACCCTCAGCTTCTGCCCCAGTTTATACCGTTTTCCGGTGGTCTCCCCCACCATCTCATGGGCCGCTTCCTCATAGTGATAATAATCACCCTGCAGATTTGTCACATGCACCATACCCTCCACGGTATTGGGCAGCTCCACGTATATGCCCCAGGATGTAATACTGGAAATGACCCCCTCAAATTCTTCTCCAATGCGTTCCGACATATACTGCACTTTTTTCAATTTATCTGTTTCCCGTTCCGCTTCCTCTGCCCGCCGCTCTCTGGCGCTGGACTGGGCCGCCACCTCCGGCAAAATTTTCTCATAGTGGGAAATCCGTTTTCCGTTCATTTTTCCCCGCAGAGTTTCCTTGATAATCCGGTGAATCTGCAAATCCGGATACCGGCGGATCGGCGAAGTAAAATGACAGTAATACTGGGCCGCAAGGCCGAAATGCCCGGTATTGTCCGTGGTATATTTGGCCTGCTTCATGGAACGCAGCGTCAGTCGGCTGATCAGCGGCTCCTCCGGCGTATCCTCAATCTTCCCAAGCAATTTCTGCAGTTCTTTGGGATGGATTTCGTCCTGGCTGATTCGGATGGAATAGCCGAAATTATTGATAAACAGGCTGAGGCTTTTAATTTTCTCCGGGTCCGGCGTATCGTGGGTACGGTATACAAAGGGAAGCTCCTGCCAGAAAAAGTCCTGGGCCACGGTTTCATTGGCAATCAGCATAAAATCTTCAATAATCCTGGTGGCCACATTCCGTTCATAGGGCTTGATTTCCAGAGGTTTTCCCTGCCTGTCCAGAATGATTTTCGTCTCCGGAAAATCAAAGTCAATGGAGCCTCGTTTTCTGCGCTTTTCCCGCAGAATCGCCGCAAGTTTTTCCATGTCCTCAAACATGGGAATCAGTTCTTTGTACTCCTCCCGCTCCTTTTCATCTCTGTCCTTCAGGATCTTCCGTACGCTTGTATAGCTCATGCGGCGATCCACACGTACCACAGTCTCTGCAATTTCATGGTCAATGACAGTTCCTTTTTCATCAATTACCATGATACAGCTCAATGCCAGCCGATCCTCTCCTGCATTCAGAGAGCAGATTCCGTTGGATAAATGATGGGGCAGCATGGGAATGACACGATCCACCAGATACACGCTGGTTCCCCGTTTCAGCGCCTCCACATCCAATGCGCTGCGCTCCTGTACATAATTGGTCACATCTGCAATATGAACTCCCAGACGGTAATGTTCTCCCTCTCTGGTCAGCGTGATGGCGTCATCCAAATCCTTGGCGTCCTCTCCGTCAATGGTCACCATCTGCCAGTCCCGGATGTCTTTGCGTCCTGCCATATCTGCTGTACTCACAGGTTTTCCCACATTGACGGCCTGTTTTAATACTTTTTCCGGAAATTCTGTGGGCAGATCGTATCCTTTTACAATGGACATAATGTCTGTTCCCGGATCATTGATATGCCCGATAATCTCCACCACTTTTCCCTCGGGCTTGCGTTTTTCGCTGCCGTAATCCGTAAGCTCCACCACAACTTTATGTCCGTCCACAGCTCCCATGGAACATTCGGCAGGCACAAAAATATCCTGTCCAAGCTTCAGGTTGTCCGGCACCACAAATCCGAAATTTTTGCTTTTCTGGAATGTGCCCACTGCCTGGAGCACTCCCCGCTGCAAAATTTTTACCACCGCTCCCTCTCGGCGTTTTCCGGCTTCCGCCTTTCCCGGCAGCAGCGCAATCTGCACCAAATCTCCATGCATGGCGCCGTTGATCCTCTCCTCCGGTATAAAAATGTCCTCCGGCTCTCCCTCGATGGTGACAAATCCAAATCCCCGGACATTTCCGGTAAATGTGCCCTTTAAGAATTTTCCTTCTGTTTTGGAATACTTGCCCCGCTTGGAAACTTCTATCTTTCCTTCCTGCATCAGCTCTGTAAGCATTTCTTCCAAATCTTCCCGTTCCGCTTTGGGCACATTCAGCAGCACGGCCAGCTCTTTTATTTTCATGGGCACATAGAGATCACTGCACATGAATTCATAAATCATTTTCTTTCTGTTTTCCAATAAACTTCTCTCCATATATTTCTCCTATAATACGAAAAAACTGCCGCAAAGCGACAGTCTCTTGTGTACAATACAGCTCCCTGGCTGCTTATAAGCTTCCGATATTCAATACAGCGGCAATTACCAGGAACAAAACCACCAGAACTCTGGTAATCTTCACCATAACTCCTTCTCTGGAACGGCCTTTGTTCTTGCCCCAGTACGTATCTGCGGCGCCGCTGATGGTTCCAAGTCCTGCAGATTTGCCCTCCTGCATTAAAACAATTACTGTCAAACCAATGCTTATCAAAATAAATACTACAGTTAAAATCGTTTTCAAAACTGCCATTTCTCCATACCTCCTGTGACTGTGATGCTCACAACTTGTTTTATAGTAGCATATTTTGGAATGCATTTCAAGGGATTGTTTGAAAAATCATTCCCATAATTACAGCTTAGTTATAAAAGTTGACAATTTTTTGTAAAAATATTATCATATTTTTATATGGCACGCTTTGGAACACTGACTGAAAAGAAAGGAGAGTAAATTATGAAAAAGCAGCAGCACAGGCGGATTTATGCGGTGGGAATCGCACTGTTATTCAGCGCCCTGGCATGGTTTGCCGGCACTGAGAGGACAGCGGAGGCAGCATCAAAAATAATTGTAAAAAAAGTAACCTCCACAGACTCATTGACCGGAAGCAAAACCATCAAACTGGCAAAAGGCAAAAAAGCGACCCTGAAAACAACTGTTACGGTTTCACCGGATAAATCAGCCAACAAAAAAGTAAAATATAAAAGTTCAAACCCAAAAATCGCATCTGTCACAGCCAAGGGCGTGATTACCGGTAAAAAGGCAGGAACCGCAAAGATTACTGTAAGCTCCTCAAAAAACAAGAAGAAAAAAGCCGTCGTTACGGTGAAAGTCGTCAAAGGCAGAGTGACCAGCGTGAAACTGGATAAAACTTCCGCCTCCATTGCAAAAGGCAATACGTTAAAGCTGAAAGCTTCCGTGGAAACAAGCGCAGGAGGCAGCAAAGACGTTGTATGGACAACTTCAAACAAAAAAATCGCGACCGTCAGCAGCAGGGGAACCGTGAAAGGGGTTGGAACCGGAACTGCCGTCATTACTGCAAAGGCAGCGGACGGAACTGGAAAAAAAGCATCCTGCAGGGTGAAGATCAAAAAATCCGGCGGCATCTCCTTTGCCGAGGACACAATCAGCGCCATGTACACATCCTCTGAAAGAAGAATCCGCGTCGTGTGCAGTTCTTCCAAACACGGGAAGATATCCTGGAAATCCTCCAATACCGAAGTTGCGGATTTTGTTATCGAAGCGGATAAGAATGATGTTGAAGGGGAATCTGTGCTCCTTTATGCGGAGCAGGCCGGAACCACCACCATCAAAGCTACCGTGGACGGCAAAAGCGTAAGCCGCAAGATCACGGTCACGGATTTTAAACCAAAGTACACCTATGAAATAAATTTTCTTAATCAGCCATACGCCAATTTATTCAGTATTGTATACGTGAAAACGGAAAATCCCTCTACGGATAACTTTAACCTGTTCTTCTATGATACTGCAACCCAGAAAGAGAATGAGCCGTTATTCATGCCTGGTAACGGCACTGTTTACGAAGATTTAAAAAGCATGGGGGTTATGACGCCCAGTTTTTTATATAAAACAGACGGCGGCTATCTGGGCCTTTTTATGTTTGAGATTCCCGGAAAAACCAGTATCACTGTCCAGGAATTTGCCATTGACAGCAAGGGAAACAAAATCTATGATCTCCCAGGCGGCCAAGACGGCCTGGGCAGGCCAATCATAGAAAATGCTGAACTGGGCTATATCGATATAAAGGATATCGACAAGGAGCAGACCGCATGGATGCAGTCTCTCATTAACCAGGTGACTACGAATTCCATGACAAAAAAGGAAAAAATGCAGACCATTACAAGCTATATGCGCAGCCATTCTGTTTACACCAAAACAGCGGCAGACAGCGGCCACTATATTTCCCTTGCCGCAGACGAAGGGGTTCCTTTCTGGAAATTTGAAAAATTTGAATTCAATTCCTATACCTCGCCCGCCCTTTTAACGGCCTTTGGTAAAATGATCAATTATCCTCTGGAAAATTTGTATTACAAATATAAATACGGTACGCCAGAATGGCAGGCATGGCATATGGTGGCGCAGTCTATCGAAGATGGAACAAATTATCAGTTCTGTCCTCCTACAGACAGCAACGTAATCGATACAGACAACATCGAGCAGATTGATCTGTCCCGGTGGAATTTTTATACCTGCTATAAATAACGCGTAAGAACAAAGCCGCGTCAAAATGATAGAGTCCGTAAAGGTTGAAATCTCTTCCTTTACGGACTTTTGGCATTTCAATATATCCAGTGAAATAAATTGGAATTAATGCCATTTTCAATTTCAAACATGGTTTAGAATTTGTTAAAGGGATTCTTATATTCCGCTACCACTCCCAACTGTTCTTCAATTCTGAGAAGCTGATTGTACTTGGCGGTGCGTTCCGCCCGGCAGGGCGCCCCTGTCTTAATCTGTCCGGCATTGACGGCCACTGCTAAATCTGCGATAAAGGTGTCCTCCGTTTCCCCGGAACGATGGGAAATCACGGCCCGGTAGGCATTTTTATGGGCTGTTTCAATGGCCTCCATGGCTTCTGTCAGGGTTCCGATCTGATTTACCTTAATCAAAATTGCATTGGCGGTTCGAAGCTTGATTCCTGCATCCAGACGTTTGGTATTTGTCACAAACAAATCATCGCCCACAAGCTGAATCCGCTCTCCCAGCTGTTCTGTCATGGCCTGCCATCCGTCCCAGTCCTCTTCGTCTAAACCGTCCTCAATGGAAATAATTGGGAATCTCTCAATCAGCTCCCGGTAATAGCCAATCATTTCAGCTGTATTTCTTGCAATTTTTTCTCCCTTAACCTTAGACTCTCCCGGAAAATGATACATGCCTGTCTTTTCATCATATAATTCACTGGCTGCTGCGTCCAGGGCAATTTTAAAATCTTCTCCCGGCTCATATCCGGAAGCCTGAACGGCATGTCCAATCAGCTCTAGCACAGAGACGGCGTCCGGTAAATCCGGCGCAAATCCGCCCTCATCTCCCACAGCAGTGGAAAGTCCTTCTTTTTCACAGATTTTTTTCAGATTATGGTAAACTTCTGCACACATCCGAAGCCCTTCCCGGAAGCTTTTGGCTCCCACAGGCATAATCATGAATTCCTGGAAATCCACCGTATTGTCTGCATGGCGGCCTCCGTTTAAAATATTCATCATCGGCACCGGCATCTGTTTTGCATTTGTGCCGCCCAAATACTGGTACAAGGGCAGTTCCATGGCCTTTGCCGCTGCTCTTGCCGCTGCCAGGGACACGCTGAGCATTGCGTTGGCGCCCAGATTGATTTTGTCGTCTGTGCCGTCCTCTGCAATCAGAATCCGGTCTATTTCCACCTGATTCAGCGCATTTTTTCCAATTAATGCTTTGGCAATTTTATCATTGACATGCTTGACTGCATTCTGGACGCCCAGCCCGAAATACCTTGGCTCTCCATCTCTCAATTCAACGGCTTCAAACTGCCCGGTGGAAGCCCCGGAAGGCACTGCCGCCCGTCCGGTGGTCTTTTTCCCGTTACTGGAAGCCTCCACCGTCACATCTGCTTCCACGGTTGGATTTCCCCGGGAATCTAAAATTTCCCTTGCATGGATATTGGTAATATTCAAAGAAAAACTCATGTCTGCTCTCCTTTCCTTGGGAACTGCGCGAAAACACTTTCACCTGCCTGGAAGAAACAGCCTTTCCATGGCAGAACTATTTTGGCCCAATTCATCTGTACTGCAAAGTTTTCCTGTATACAGTATTTGCAGGAATTTTGTAATTATACGGAAATGGGTGCAGAACTGGCGGATTTATTGCGGGGCGTTCACGGGCTTAACCATACATCAGCCTTGCTGTCCTCACACTTTCTTTTAATAACTCCAACATGCTCTTTTCCATGTTAATGATCTTTATGCGCGTACTGCTCATATCAAACTTATTTGCATCATATAACCGCCCGATTGCATTGTTTAAAAACGCTGTATTCACTAAATCAACGTCTTTAAAATCTAAACATATCTCTTTTGATTCACCTTCATAAGCTTTCGCCTTAATTTCATGAAACAGTAAATCTCCCTTTTTATCATCATCCGCAAGGGGACTTTGAATAATCGTTTTTACATTAATTTTACACATACATTTTTCCTCTAATCAATTAAAATCTGATGCAGCACTTCATACAAATGATATAAATGTATTTTCCCTACATCTGACTTGGCATATTCTATTCCATGATACTGTATGTTATCATATGCCCGCGCATACACTGACACTATTTTATCTGCAATCGTTACTTTTTCCTGTTCCTTATTGCTTTTATTTATTTCTTCTTTTATTCTTTCCAAATCTTCCAATGACACTTCATCAATCATATCTATTGTAACGGGAACACTTATATTAATTCGATGAAAAAGTTCCTGATCGTATACATGTTGGCGATTTATCTTGGTAAATAATGCTATATTCTCGGTATAACCCAATTTATAACTGAATTCAAACCCTTTATGTTCACGCTCCTCCATATCTACATCTTTAAACCGTTTTGTAGACTGATACAATATTCCGTCATATCCCTTGTTTTTCAAAACTTGCGCCAATAATTGGGGAATAACGTATTCTTCACAAAAGCTGTAACTTGCCGATGCCTGTCTCCTTACAAAACTGCAAACGGAAGACAGTAACAACTTATAAAAATTCCGTACGTCAAAATTTTCACTAATGCCTAACAGCCACTCAATATCCATAACGATTAAATCATCTAATACAGAATTCCGCAGATCAAAAACCTTTATACCATCCGGCAGTTGAATTGTTGATACTTTAAAATTCTCAAGTTCTTTCACCCCCAGTTCTTCTACCAAATCCACGACAGATTTTCCCATGTATACAATTGGCTGTCCCGTTAAGCTATATCTTTGATTCCCAATTAAATGCCGCTTATTAAATGGTATATGAAACATATCCCATCTTGTCAGATATTCTTCGCTCACACGCCCTTTGAAAAAAATATCTGAACTGCTTATTTCAGCTTTAAATGAATTAATCTTATATCTTTCCAAAAGATTATCTAACTTGTCAAAAGCGTCTTTCACTCCGGAATCTATCCATAATAAATATATATTTTTTATTTCATTAAAAAATTCTTCAATCTGCGCTTTGGGCTGTGCATATATTTCATTCTTTATAATTTTACATGCCTGAGAATAGGCACATTCCTTATTTCCGCAATCTTTTTTCAAATACTGCAGCTGAACCAGAAATTATTTCTTATATTGCTCAATCGTATCTTCATATTTCTCACTTCTCCTTTGCGCAAGCAGTCTCAGTTCCCTCTGATGCGCATTGTCCAAAAACTGAATGACACACTCCATTTAGACCTCCAACAGACATCGTAAACATATTTCTTCCAAAACTTTCTTCTCATCCATCAAATTCCCTTTATGATCCGGAATATATAAAGTTATGGTAGTTCCCTCAAAACGCTGTGATAAATTTTTTCGTTTACTTACTCTGATTAAATTTTCATTTTCTTCATTATAGCACATTTTGTCGCACTCTACATAAGAATTTCCAGATAAAACAGAAAATTTCCCATTCATATCGCTGATATATTTTCTTAAAATATACAACCCTATACCGCCGCTGTCCTGCCGGGTTGTATTATTTTTCTTCAACGCCCACACAATTGCTTCAAAATCATTTTCAAATTCCATTTTATTTGCCTGTTTGATATGATTTGCAAATGTAATATCATAATTCACTATAGAAAATAATATCTGATGGTTTTTATAATCATGGTATCCGGCAAAATATCCGTCTAAATAAATCGTATGCATTTTCAGGTTTGCCATCAATTCGCTAAGTATTGTTCTGATTTTATTATATTCATTCAATTCCAATTCTTTTAAATCTCTTAAAAGCAGCTGTTCTTCTTCTGCCAGATTTCTGTTTCCGATTTTTCGGGGCAAAAGAGCCGGGCTTTTATCCAGTGAATAAAACTCAAAAATTTTTCTTAATACAATGCTCTGGTCTTCGCACAAATAACGTTCCTGCCCTATCTTCAATTCAAAAATAATCTGATTTGAATATATTTTCTCAATAGCATATCCTAAAAAAGCAATTAAATTTGTCTCAAAAATATTTGTCAGCTGAAAATCAAACGTAATCTCTTCATATTTACGATTGTTTATTTCATAATAAATACTGTTAATAAAATTAAATCCATTTGTATTCGCTAACATCCGAACCGGAAAATTAACCGTATACGTTTTTTCGTTCTTCATTTCATCCATGATACTCCCAAATCTGTTCTAATTTTCCTATAACAAAATTTATCTTTCTCAAATATTATAAACAAAGGGAAATTACTTTCTTCAAAGCATTTCCCTTTGTTTACAAACTTTTATTCCATCTCAAAAATCCTTAAAACCCGCGGCAATTACACATTAATCTCAGCCGTCATGCCCAGCATTTCTTTCCGTTCTTCCAACACCGGCTGCACCGCCCGGACCAGGAATTTCTCCACCTGAAGAGGCGCGCGTCCCACGTACTTCGAAGGCTCCATGGAACCTTCCAGTTCCTCCAAGGTCAGATGAAAGGCCGGATCTGCCGCAATCAGTTCCAGAAGATTGTTTTCTTTCCCTTCTTCCTTTACATGTCTGCCTGCTTCCATGGAAAGCTGACGGATTTTTTCATGCATTTCCTGACGGTTGCCGCCGTTTTTCACTGCATCCATCATTATATTTTCCGTTGCCATAAAGGGCAGTTCGGCCATCATGTGCTTACGGATTACTTTCTCATACACCACAAGTCCGTCCACTACGTTCAGGCATAAATCCAGAATGCCGTCAACAGCCAGAAATCCCTCCGGCACTGACAGACGTTTATTGGCGGAATCATCCAAAGTCCGTTCAAACCACTGGGTGGCGGAGGTAATGGCCGGATTCAAAGCGTCCACCATCACATAACGGGCCAGAGATGCAATCCGCTCACTGCGCATGGGGTTTCTCTTATAAGCCATGGCAGAGGAGCCAATCTGATTTTTCTCAAAGGGCTCTTCCACCTCTTTTAAATGCTGCAAAAGCCGGATGTCATTGGACATTTTATGGGCGCTGGCTGCAATTCCTGCCAGAACGTTCAGCACTCTTGTGTCCACTTTTCTGGAATAAGTCTGCCCTGATACCGCATAGCATTCTTTGAATCCCATTTTTTTTGCGATCATGGGATCAATTTTATCAATGGTCTCCTGATCTCCTGCAAACAGCTCCTGAAAACTTGCCTGGGTGCCTGTGGTTCCTTTGGAGCCCAACAGCTTCAGGCTGCCCATCACATACTCCAAATCCTCCAGATCCATCAGAAATTCCTGCAGCCATAAGGTGGCGCGCTTTCCTACCGTAGTTGGCTGCGCCGGCTGAAAATGGGTAAATGCAAGGGTAGGCAGCTCTTTGTAAGCATCTGCAAATTTGGCCAGTTCAGCAATGACGTTTACCAGTTTTTTCTGAACCAGTTTCAACGCTTCGTCCATTACAATGATATCGGTATTATCCCCCACATAACAGGAGGTTGCGCCTAAATGGATAATTCCGGCTGCTTTGGGGCACTGCTGACCGTAAGCATACACATGGCTCATCACATCGTGCCTTACCAGTTTTTCCCGCTCCCTTGCCACCTCATAATTGATATCCTCAGCATGGGCTTTCAGTTCCTCGATCTGTTCTTCGGTAATGACAGGCTTGCCATTCTCGCTTAATCCCAGCTCCATCTCTGTTTCCGCAAGGGCAATCCACAATTTTCTCCAGGTGCAAAATTTCATATCCGGGGAAAAAATGTACTGCATTTCCTTACTTGCATACCGCTCTGACAATGGGCTGTTGTATCTGTCTGTTGCCATTGTTTTTCTCCTTCCTTATCGTTTACTCTGAAAAATATAAAATGGCCCTGATTTCCTGCGCTTACCGTATAGGCGAAAACGCAGGATTCCATTCTTTCTCTTGTAACAGTTCGGGCAAACTGCCCTGTTACTTTTTCCTGGAGTTTTTACCGCTCAAAATCTCCCCGGATATCTCCTGCAGGCGGTTCCATGGGATAATTCCCGGTAAAGCACCCCTTGCAGATGGGCAGCCCCTCGGACATTTCGGCAAGCCGCTCAATCTTCAGATAGCCCAGGGTATCGGCTCCGATAACCTGACGGATTTCTTCCAAAGAACGGCCGCAGGCAATCAGCTGCCCCCGCTCCGGAATATCCGTCCCAAAATAGCAGGGCCATAAAAAAGGCGGGGAAGAAATACGCACGTGCACTTCCTTTGCCCCGGATTCCCGAAGTATCCGCACAATCCGGCCGGATGTGGTTCCCCGCACAATGGAATCGTCAATCATAATCACCCGTTTTCCCCTGACCGCCTCTGACAGTACGTTCAGCTTTACCCGCACGCTGGATTCCCGGCTGCTCTGCCCTGGCTTGATAAAGGTACGGCCGACGTAACCGTTTTTCACAAATGCATGGCCGTAGGGAATGCCGGATTCTATGGCATATCCCAAAGCCGCCCCATTGCCGGATTCCGGCACGCCCACCACAAGATCCGCCTCCACCGGAGAATCCATGGCAAGAAACTGTCCCGCCCGGATTCTGGAGGCATAAACGCTAACCCCGTCAATCCGGCTGTCGGGCCTTGCAAAATAAATATATTCGAAAATACATCTTGCCTCCTGCTCTCTTGGCAGGCAAAGGCTGGTATCGGATTTGATTCCCTCAGGCGTAATTGTTACCACTTCTCCCGGAAGGACGTCCCGCAGAAATTTTGCTCCGATGGTTTCCAGGGCGCAGGTTTCAGAGGCAAGGATATAGGCATTCTCCCGTTTTCCTATGCAAAGAGGCTTAAATCCAAAGGGATCTCTGGCTCCGATTAATTTCCTGGGGCTCATCACCACCAGGGAAAAGGCTCCTTTCAGCTTCTTTGCCGCCCGGCATACCGCATCCTCCACCGTATGGGTATTCAGCCGCTCCCTGGCAATATGGTAAGCAATCACTTCAGAATCAATGGTGGTCTGAAAAATTGCCCCGGTATATGCCAGTTCCTTACGCAGTTCACCGGCATTGATTAAATTCCCGTTATGGGCAAGGCCCAACGTCCCCTTAACGTAGTTCAGCACCAAAGGCTGGGCATTTTCCCGGGTGGAAGCGCCTGCCGTGGAATAACGTACATGGCCGACGCCGATGTCTCCTTTCAGATCCTTGAAGGATTCCTGGGTAAACACTTCGTTGACCAGTCCCATGCCCTTCTGGGAAATCACTTTGCCTTTGGGCCCTTTGGTATCGCTGACGGCAATTCCGCAGCTTTCCTGCCCCCTGTGCTGCAGCGCAAACAGCCCGTAATAGATGGTGGACGCCACATCATTTCCGTCAAAATCATAGATGCCGAAAACACCGCATTCTTCCTGAAGTTTATCGGAATCCGTATATAATTCCATTTTACTGTCCATAATTGTTCTCCAGTCAATCTTACGCAAACTTCTCCCCGGTCAGAAGCTCATATGCTTCTTTGTATTTATCCACCGTTTTGATTACCACCTCTTCCGGCAGCAGATAATCACTGTCCGGATTCTGTTTCAGCCAGTCTCTGACAAATTGTTTGTCAAAAGAAGGCTGTGATTTTCCAGGCTCATACCCATTCAGGGGCCAAAATCTGGAGCTGTCCGGCGTCAGCATTTCATCCCCCAGAACCACGTTTCCATTTTCATCCAAACCGAATTCAAATTTGGTGTCTGCAATGATAATTCCTTTGCTTAATGCATACTCCGCACATTTCTTATATAAATTGATGGTACATTCCTGAATCTGCTTCGCATAATCTGCGCCTTTGCCCGGATGAAGCTTTTCCAGTATCTCCACACTGTCCTCAAATGTAATATGCTCGTCATGAAGCCCCAGGTCTGCCTTGGTGGTAGGCGTGTAAATGGGCTCCGGCAGCTTGTCCGATTCCTTCAGTCCCTCCGGCAGCTTGATTCCGCAGACTGTTCCGTCCTTTTGATAGCTTTCCCAGCCGCTTCCGGTAATATAACCCCGGACAATGCACTCCACTGGAAGCATATTCAGCTTCCTGCACTTCATGCTGTTTCCGTCAAAATTCTCACTGCGGAAAAATTCCGGCATATCTTTGACATCCACAGAAAGCATATGATTGGGCACGATATCTTTGGTAAAGTCGAACCAAAATTTAGACATCTGTGTTAATATTGCGCCTTTCTGGGTGATTTTGTTCTTTAAAATCACATCAAAGGCCGAGATTCTGTCTGTGGCCACAATAATAAGGTTGTCCCCATTGTCATAAACTTCACGTACTTTTCCTTCTTTTACTGGTTTAAATTCCTGAATACTCATTGTCTCCTCCATTCTGCGTTCCGGTATCTGCTAATATATCGGGTTTATTATAATACAGGGGGTTTTGATTCGTCAATATAAAAAGCATCAGCGAATCTACATCGTCCATCATGCGCTGAAAAGGGTAAGTCCCCAAAGGAGATACATCAAGTACAATACAGTCCCCGCCCTCGCAGTTGCAGCACTCCCGGCGGATAAGGCTGTTCGCCTTTTTGTCCCGAAGTGGCTCGTTGCGGCGCTTCCCATGCCGGGATATTCCTTTTCGGACGGTCATTCTGTTTTCAAAGCGCTGTTCACCGATGAACTATCCATACAAGAACGATTGAAAACCTGCGTGTGGAGCGTAGGCTGACACTGGAACAGCTTGCGGAGCAGACACACCTCTCCAAGTCTGCGTTGGGAAACTATGAAGCGGCGGACTTCAAGGACATCAGCAAATAGCGTTACATAAATATATCCTCCGGATATTTTACTTCAAAAGGAATACCTTTTTGTAAAATCACTTGCCTAAGGAACATATTCACCGCATCAACTATACATCGTCAATCAGATATCACATAATCACTTTCCGATACAGCTCAAACTTTCCTCTCCTGCCAAAGCATTCAAACCCCAAGCCCTTTGCAAATGCAGCGGACTTCTGATTTTCCACATGGATCTGCGCCGACACAAAACGGCAATGCCACTCCTCGGAAGCAAACCTTATCATGCCTTCCACCGCTTCCCCGGCGTATCCCTTCCCCTGAAATTCCGGGGACAAGATATAACTCACTTCAGCGGTGTGTTCAGACTCCTGTCTTTTGATTCCGAATACTCCGATGGTTTCTCCGCTGTCTTTTAGGGCTGCCGCCCAGTTCATACAGTTGTCATCGGAAAGATACCGGGTTCGGAACCAGTTCAGATGCTCCTCTTCTGTCAGGGGATGGGGCGACAGGAAATATTGATACACTTCCGGGTCTGAACGGAATGTTACAATGAGGGCGGTGTCTTTTTCTGTGATTTCACGTAAGAACAGCCGCTCTGTGGACAAATTGGATACTTTGGCGCTCATCCTTCCGTCCCCCTGACCGCTTTCTTCACCACATCAATCACATACTCCTGCTCTTCCTCCTTCAATGCCGGAAATATAGGCAGGCTGACCATTCTCTGATAAAGCTGTTCTGCATTGGGGCAGAATACATCTGCGTATCCATGGTTCCGGTAATAAGGATGATGATACACCGGAATATAATGTACATTGATGTTCAGCCCTGCTTTCCTCAATGCATCATAAACTTCCTTCCGGTCACGCTTTGCAGCCTGAATCACATACAGATGCCAGCCGCTTTCCGCTTCCGGTATCACCGTGGGAAGAATCATGTCCGGCTCTGCGGCAAACGCCCGGCTGTAAGTGTCTGCAATTTCTCTTCTTTTTGCAATAAATCGATCCAGCTTCTTTAACTGGCTGCTGCCCAACGCCGCCTGAATATCCGTCATCCGGTAATTGTAGCCCAATTCCAACTGTTCGTAATACCATCCGCCTTCATTTTTTTCCATCAGATCTTCTTCTCTTGTAATCCCATGGCTGCGCAAAAGCTTCAGACGCCGGTACAGCCTTTCATCATTCGTAACCACCATTCCGCCTTCTCCTGTGGTAATGGGCTTCACCGGATGGAAGCTGAAAGTCGTCATCTGAGACAGTCCGCCGATTTTCTTTCCTTTGTATGCCGCTCCCAGGGCATGGGCTCCGTCCTCAATCACTGTCAGCCCATATTCTTCCGCTAACTGATGGATCTCATCCATTCTGCAGGGCTGGCCTGTAAAGTGCACCGGTATCACCGCTTTGGTGCGGGAAGTGATCTTACGCCGCAGATCCTCCGGATCAATATTGTATGTAATGGGATCGATATCCGCAAACACCGGTCTGCCGCCGCAGTACAGTACGCAATTCGCAGAAGCCGCAAAAGTCATTGCCGTGGTGATTACTTCATCTCCCGGCTGTATCCCTGCCGCAAGACAGGCAAGATGAAGCGCCGCCGTCCCGTTGGAAACTGCCACCGCATAGTTCGCCCCTGTGTATTCTGCCACTTCCTGTTCAAACTTATCCGCTTTCGGCCCGGTGGTGATAAAATCGGATCTCATCACTTCCGCTACTGCCTGTATATCCTCATCGTCCAGCCATTGACGTCCATATGGTATCATAATCTTTTCCTCTTCTTTATCACTTATTTATTAGTGTCCAGTTCAGCGGTGTTCCTTTTTTCAAATCTTCCCTTGCCGTCTTTCCAAGAATATCTTCATAATATTTCGTATGCAGTCCTGTCCCCGGCCGGATGGAACGTACATTTTCCGCTGTCAATGTTTCTCCCTGCCGGATATCCTTCACCGCAAAAAGAGATCGGGACATACGCCTGCTCTCCTTCTGTTTCTGGTTCAAATCGTAAGTTATGGTTCCCAGGGCTTTCTCTATTCTGCGGATTTGACAGACCATTTCTGCAAATTCTTCCTGTTCCATGGAAAAAGCAGCATCTACGCCGCCGTCTGCCCGCTTCAGGGTCAGATGCTTTTCAATGACTTTTGCCCCCAATGCAGCTGCCGCAACGGCTGTTTCCGCTCCTAATGTGTGATCCGACAAACCAGTCAGACAGCCAAACGCCTGCCCCATATGGGGGATTACTCTCAGATTCATTTCTTCTGCGGGAGCAGGATAGGCCGAGACGCATTTCAGAAGAATTACATTTTCATTTCCCGCTTCTTTGCAGGTATGAACCGCCAGTTCGATATCTGAAAGCCTGGCAATTCCCGTTGAAAGAATCACTGGTTTTCCTGTCTGCGCCGCTTTTTTGATCAGCGGAATGTCATTGATTTCATAAGACGCGATTTTGTAGGCAGGCACATGCAGCCGCTCCAGAAAATCCACGGCTGAAGCGTCAAAAGGAGAAGAAAAACAATCCAGCCCCCTGTCATTGGCATACCGGATAAGCCCCTCCTGCCATTCCCAGGGAGTATAGGCTTTCTGATAGAGCTGATACAGATTCATGCCTTCCCACAGGCCATGGGCCTGAAACTCCTGTGCGTTACAGTCGATGGTTATGGTATCCGCCGTATAAGTCTGAATCTTTACCGCATCCGCTCCGGCATCTGCAGCCGCGTCAATAATGGCGCATGCGCGTCCGTAATCCATGTTATGGTTGGCGGACAGCTCCGCCACTATATAAACACTGCTCTGTTTTGAAATGATATGGTTTCCCAACTGTATTTCTTTGTTCAATCCCGGCTCCCTCCAATTACTTTTCCTTCTGCTTTTTCTGCATCATTTCAT
Source organism: Petralouisia sp. (assembly GCF_056822245.1). Lineage (NCBI taxonomy): Bacteria > Bacillati > Bacillota > Clostridia > Lachnospirales > Lachnospiraceae > Petralouisia > Petralouisia sp. Next base: position 150,785 of record NZ_JBQIOP010000001.1, read on the forward strand.
ATTTCAGTTCTGCCAGCCTCCAGTCTGATTCATGGTCAATGTCCTGCATCTCCATCTCATCCACAAAAATCGGAACAATGCCTTCCGTAATCTGTCCCTTCTGCTCCAGAAACTGGTTTACTTCATAGATATAAAACTGCCCGCAATCGTGATACAGAGGTTCCAAATCCTGAGAACGCATCCTGTAATTTTCCTTCCATTTCATTTTCAGCCGGCCGTCTTTTACAATGTAGGCCCGCTGGGGCGGATAGGAAAATGCAACTACCGGAAGAACTGCCGCCGCCCCTGTTTCTTCCATGACACGAAACGCTTCTGTCAGCTTCCTGGCGGTTACAAAAGGAGCTGTGGGATAAATGCAGGCCATATAATCGAATGTTCTGCCCTGTTTCCTGTAATTTTCAAGAACTTCCTGCAATACTTCTGCTGTGGTGGCATAATCCCCCGATGCGTCCCTGCTTCTCATAAAGGGTACAGACGCCCCGCACTGCCTTGCGGTCCCGGCAATTTTCTCACTGTCTGTAGACACCATGACTTCTTCAAAAAGTCCTGTCTTAAGGGCCGCTTCCACGGAATAAGCCAGTATGGGCTTTCCGCAGAACTCCCTGATATTTTTCTGCGGAATCCGTTTGCTTCCTCCCCGGGCCGGGATAATTCCTAATATCCGTTTCTCCATTTTTTACGCGCCTCTATTGCTTTTTCTCCATTAAAAACCATGTGATATCATCCATAGGGAAATTGGAATCCAGATGATAACGGAATCCATAAGACAGCAGTTTTACATCCTGATATTTTTTCAGAAATTCTCCCGCAAAATCCCTCTTAAACAGCCGTTCCTTGTGTCCTCTGTATTCTATAGCCGCAGGCGTTGGATTGTAATACTCGCACAGAAGGATATAACGTCTGGAGGACTGGTACAATTTCTCATATACATGCTCCAGTTCATTGGGATTTATATGAATCAATACCCCTTTGAGCAGGACAAAATCATACTGCGCCGCAGGCTCAAATTCCAAAATAGAAGTTTCATGCACTTTTACCGGAACTTCAAAAAAAGAATCCTTCCGCAGGAGTTCTGCCGCTTTATGGTTGATTTCCACCGCCTCCAGAGACGCTTTGGGCAGCAGCGTATGAATCGCCCTCAAATTCAAACCGATATTCGACCCAAATTCCGCCACTGTTTCCACATGCTCTGTCAACTTCAGCGCTTCGGCAAATAAAGCCGCATTTGCAGCCACAATCTGATGGTTCTGGTTTCTCTCTATGTATGCGTCTCCAAACTGGCCGCTCCAAAATTCTTCCTGTTCTGTCCTGTATGCCATATTCTGATCCTCTCTTTTCTAAAAATGATGATGGGCTGACAACTGCGCCTGTTCCAAAAACCGCCTGTTTTTACTCTGCATCAAACATTCCCAGCCGTTTTCTCAGTTCCTCTGTCCCAAGCCAATCCGGATTCGTTCCGGAGCTGTATTCAAACCCTTCCGGAACCTTCCTGCCGCCCGGAATCACTTTTTCCTTTCCCCACCAGCTGTAATGAGGATAAATAATAAAATGTTTTTCATATTCATAGGTCATAGGAGAATCTTCTTCTGTCACCATAATTTCATGAAGCTTCTCTCCTTCCCGGATGCCCACCTGGGGCATTTCGCATCCGGGCAAAATGGCCTGGGCCAAATCTGTAATTTTGAAGGAAGGAATTTTTGAGATAAATGTTTCTCCGCCCTTCGCCTCCTGCAATGCCTTAATTACCAGCTCCACGCCCTGTTCCAGACTGATCCAGAACCTGGTCATGCGGTAATCGGTAATGGGAAGCTCTCTGCCGCCGTTTTTTACGATTTCTTTAAAAAATGGAATGACAGACCCCCGGCTTCCCGCCACATTTCCGTACCGCACCACAGAAAAGCTGATATCCTTGGAACCGGCATAGGAATTGGCTGAAACAAACAGTTTGTCAGATACCAGTTTGGTTCCCCCATACAGATTCACCGGATTTGCCGCCTTGTCTGTGGAAAGGGCCACCACCTTCTTCACACCGCAGTCCAAAGCTGCTTCAATCACATTGATTGCGCCGTTGATATTCGTCTTAATGGCTTCGATGGGATTGTATTCACAGGCCGGAACCTGTTTTAAGGCTGCTGCATGGATTACGTAATCCACCCCGTCAAAAGCCCGGCACATCCGCTCTCTGTCCCTAACATCGCCGATAAAAAACCTCAGTTCTTTCTCATATTCCCTGTAATTATTTTTCATCACAAACTGCTTGTATTCATCTCTGGAATAAATGATGATTTTTCTTGGATTGTAATGCTCCAGCACATAGTTCGTAAAAGCATTTCCGAATGAGCCTGTGCCTCCGGTAATCAGTATCGTTTTGTTGTTCAGCATAGGTTTCCTCCATATTGTTCTAAATATTTTCTCCTGTATCCCGCTGTCTATCAAACCGCAAACAGTACATAATCACAAGGCCACAGACATCCATGTCCATAAAAACGCATATAAAACTTGTAATCTCCCCGTATACTGTGAATCAGCTGCGGAATTTCAAAGATATCTTCCGGAATATGGTAAGACGATATCAATAATTTTGGCTTTTCCTTCCGGATATGCGACTCCGCACCCAAAATTGCATCTTTTTCAGCCCCTTCGATATCCATTTTAATCACGGTAACCGGCTCTTTGATATCTTCATCCAGTGTTACCACCTCTACCGGAATTTCCCCTTCGTCTAAAAGATGATTACCGCCTCTTTGTTTATCTTCATCCAGGAACATTTTTCCCTTCTGGCTTCCAACGCCCTTTTGCAGAGGAATAATGTTTTGGTATTCTGATATATTTTGCAATAAGGTCTGATATGTGCAGGGTGTAATTTCATATGCGTAAATCCTTTGATATTTCCCGTACGTGTAAATATAATCTAATATGGAATCCCCGGTATATGCTCCTAAATCCACGATTACATCATTTTCGCCGCATTCCAGAATATCCATGTCATAATAATCAGAAAATGTAGTTTCACACAACGCAGAAAGCTTATTGAGATCAAACTCAAACCAGTAACGGATAATCCCGTTTAAAGTCATTTTGCTTCTGTTATCTGCCATATGCTCATAAAGCCATTTATACTTTTCGATCCCATTTACCATCAGTTCCACATGCTGAGCAATCAGGGAAAAATCATTGCAGCTGTAATCTATTTTATTTTTTAAGAAAGTATAACGATACGGCAGGGCGAAATATTCTATCCGCAATCCCTCTGGAAGAGCCATAAATTTCTGCAGAGTTTCCTGAAAAATATCATTAATATCCACATATTTAAAATACTCATAGATATCCCAGAACTCTGCATCTGTGCGTGTTCCCGCCCGCCTATGCAATGACTGTTCCCATATATCCAGAAGTAATTCAGCTTCATTTATATATTCCAAATCACTTTCCACTAAGTTCAAATCGTAGTCTTTTTGAAATTTCAATTGCGAGACATGATATAAAATACGATTAACTTCTCCAACTGACATTTGTACATCTAATATTGCCTCTTTTCCTGCCCGTCCTTCTTTTATTGCTCTCAGAATTATCTTTATATTTTGAATAATAGCGCTTAATTGTTCCTGCATAACGCATTCTCCTTCTTCTTTTTGCCCTGCTCCCGAAACTCTGCTTCTTTCATAATCCTCACAAATTCTGTCTTTGTATCTAATAACGCCTCCGCTCTCTTCTTTGCTTTATCTGACATTACGGTATAGTATTCATTATCCTGACAATACCTGAGAATCTTTTCCTGCATTTCCCGGTAATTTTCCACACAAAATTCTTTTCCTGCATTTACAGAAACATCCCCATAATTCACTGTTACAACCGGAACACCTTGAAACATTGCTTCCACGCAAGAAGTTCCGCCACCCTTTCTAACTGGATTCAGATAAAGGTCACTTACCTCCATACGTGAAAGAATGTCATCGCAAACCCCAAAATAAGAAGACTTTTTCTTGAGATTAGGATAATCTCTTATCTTTTCCTCATACTTGCAAAACTTCCCCCAAAAAGCTACGTGCATATTTTCCTGTAAAACTTCTTCCAGCATTTCCAAAAAATCTTTGGTTATTTCATCCGCCAACCTATAACCAACCACTGCAATCAAAAAACTACTTTCAGCAATGCCCAACATCCCTTTTGTAATATGCTCCTCCTGAGGTTTCAAACTGCTTGTAAATATCCCTTCTATTACTTGTTCCTTAGTACGTCCTGCCTGAATAAGATAATCTATATCCTGTTGTGTCAACTTCCTCCCTAACGTCTGGTATTTTGTACAAGTAATTCCCAGTTCCGATGGGACAGTTCCTATGGATATGGACGGAACCATCTTTCCTAAAAGATTTCCAAGAATGCCTCCCCCTCCGATAACTAAAACCCAGCCAGGAGCCATGCTGCGTAATTTTTGGAGGAACCAATTAATTATTTCTATATCCGGCATAGAATTACCGCATCGAATATATGGAATTTTCGCCCCTTTCCACATCTGTTCTTTTTCATCTGTTTTTTTGTTACGGCCTCCCTGCTGTACTCCGTAAAAAGGAATTTTCCCCTCTAAACTGACTAATTCACAACTGTCAATCAGTATTACTTCTTTCCCCATTTCCTCTATCAGAATCTTACATCTGTCCAATACAGTTTTCGTTGGGCCATGCCGAATATCCAGAAATTGTTCCGTAACCACTACAACCAAATTTTTGTTTCTTTTGGGTTCAGGTATTTCTTCCAGAGGTACTTCTGCTTCTTCCGCAAATTCTTCTATTATCTCTTTATAAAAACTCCACAATTCTAATTTGATTTTTTCCGTATTCCACTCTCTTTGAGTGAAAACCAGCAAGCTTATCTGATAGTATAAAAAGCACTGTGTATTCACTGAAAATACATTCTTATGCCGCCTTATATAACTAATAAAGCGAAAAACAGCATCCGGGGTTTTTTCAATCTGCAGCAATACAGAATACCACCAAACTGATGCATAGGGCGAACTATAAGGCATTTCTCTTTCCAACAGACTGCAAATACTCTTTTTTACCCCTTCCCACAAAGGTTCTACACTCTTTACCATTTCACTTCCTGCATCAACTGCTTCCATCGGAAGATAATCTTTATATACCTTTTTCTCCATTTGCATTATCCGCAATACTTTTGCAACCTCATCCCCAAAACCCATGCTATTTCCTTCCTTATCCAAAAACGTCCGCATAACTAAATTACTTGCTGCAAGATGTCCAAGTGCGCAAAGCATCTGCCCGTTCTACCATCTTGCAAGACAATTCCTGCATTAATTTTGCGCATTCCTCTAGGACTTCGCTATAGGTTATTCCCTGAACTGCCGCCTGCAACACTTCATCTTCTGTTTCCATATCTTCTTTTTCATAATAAAATTCTGTCTGAAGAATATATTCCGCTGTTCCCAATGTTTCTTCGATCAATTGGTACCCTGGATATTCATAGTATTTTTCTGTAAGCTTCTTTACCCTTTTTAATGCTTTTGATAAACTTTGACCGCTTCCTGTTCCTGATTTTTCTATTTTCTGAATTTTTCGGTATTCCCGCCTTAATTGCCGGGCCAGTTTTTCAATTTCTTCAAACTGCTTTGGAACTTCCCTCAGGTAATCATAAGCTTTCTCTTTTTCTTCCTGTGTGAATGCCGATTCCATGGTTTCCACCAAACCTGCAAAATCTGTTTCCTCTCCGATACATACATCCAATGCCTCTTTTAGCGTCATGAGTTCTGTTCCTTCTATATAAGCACCGCCTTCTGTCGCATTGATAACCCGAAAATTCCCGCGCTCTTTCGCTCCTTTAATATAATCCTCAAACCAATCCAGATAGATCTTCAAATTTGTCAACGTAGGTACCGTATCCTGATAATTTCCTCTCACCCGAATCATATGCTCTGTATTTTCCTGAGGCATTTTTTCCTGAAATGTACCATCCGCATGAGATTTGTTATCGGTATAAGCTAAATCCTGTCCTACAAGGATCACTGTTTCAAATCCCATTTTATACAACAAAGAAAAACCGCTGCAGGCTACAGAACCTCCAATTGCCACCCTGGGCAATACTTTACCATTTTGAAAATATAATTCTTGAGGCAACTGATATCCGTCAAAAAAGAATATTTTCTTCCCTTTTTGTCTGTCTAGCAATTCATACCTTGCTACCGTGTTGGACACTACAGGCAAATACTGCGCACCTTCCAACAAATCCAGCGGTTTTCGGCCATCCAATGTGATAAATACATCCGGAACAATCCCCTGCTTCAGCAACGGCTTTACCGCCGTATCTACTGCAATTAAAAACAAATGATTTTTAGCTCTTCTCAGTTCTTCAATATTTTTATTCAGGGACGGTCCTGCCGACACCAGCACTGCAGCGCCTTTATATGGAATGACTTTCGAAAGCTGCATGGTATGATACCCTTCTGCCACATGCGGCAGATTATACAGAACATTCTGTGCTGCGTGCTCTTGAAGCAGTCTTCTGGTATGAAAACTCACAAAAAAGCCATCAGAATATCTGGTTAACTGTTTTATCTGCTCCCGCAATTGTTCCGGAAATGCAATTTTATAATTCGGATGAACTTCTTCCACAAAAAATTCCAATGTCTCCAATGTCAAAAGGGCCTGCATCACAGGAATGAATTCTGTACCATTTAATCCTTCCACGATAAAGGCAATGGGTCTGTCCTGAATTTCTTTTGATAAATCAATTTCTTTTAAAGCCGTAAGAAAAATCATAACAGACGGTTCACAGACCACAATGTTCGCTTCCTTGGGAGAATTTTGAATCATGGATTTCAAATACGCCCCACTGCCAATTCCAAATAAAAATACCGGCGCATATTTATGAATTTTCCCCAAACGTTCCTGCCACAGTTCCACAGACTTTTTGGCATTGCGTTTTCCTCCCAGGTAAAGTTTCTTCCCTTCCCTTTCAATGCAAAAAATCACTTCTCCATCCTGCGACTGTTCTGTCCACACTTTTGTGTCATCTTCCTTATATTTTTTCTGCCGAATCAGATCTGCAAAATCCGGATACCACTTTTCCATTGCCTTCAGATTTTTTTCAAAAATAGTCTCTTTCATGCTATTGCCTCATTATCTTCTCTATAAATGTCCACAAGTTCCCGCAATCCGTAATCCAGCGTATCCAGCATCAAAACAGTATCTTCCTGTTCAGCAGCCTGTATAAAATCTTCCAGCGTCCGTATGACATAATTACATAATTCCTGATATTCCTTTTCTTCCATACCAAAAATATTTCCCTGAAGAAAAAATTTGCAATATTCCTGAATCTGCCCAGCAGCCTTTTTTGCCTTTTCTATCACTTTTTCATCTTTGTACATATGGTATCCGCCGCAAATAGTATCAATCACCACCCATAGTTTCCTTGCTTTTTCTTCCATGCTATCAATCTCCTGTCATATCCTAAAGATCTTTCCCCGAAATAAGCAGAGGGTACGGCTGGCTGCCCATACCCTCTGCTTTCTTTATCTGACAAATATGCTTTCTATTACTGTAACAATGACAATACACCCTGTGTGGACTGATTTGCCTGTGCAAGCATAGACTGGCCTGCCTGTGCAAGAATATTGTTCTTGCTGTATTCCACCATTTCAGAAGCCATATCAAGGTCACGAATACGGGATTCTGCTGCCTGAGTATTCTCTGCTACATTATCCAGGTTGGCAATCGTATGCTCTAATCTATTCTGAATTGCACCGAGCGCAGATCTCTGATTTGATACACGGTTAATTGCTTCCTGAATTGCTGTAATAGAATCATTTGCAACTGCATAATTATCTACAGCAACCTGCTGGCCTGACACTTTATAAGAAGAAAGCGCATTTTTAGCCGATGTTGCAGTCACCATTACATACTTTCCGAAATCAGCTGACAATGCTGCCTTCATAGCAGTAATCGCATTTGCTCTGTCAGCAGTAATAACAGCCTTAATTGACATATAGCGTTTTCCATCGTTTAAGCCTACATAGAATGCGCTGCCAGTATCTTTATCAAACTGTTTGGTATACAAATTCGATGTATATTTTGCGGTAATCTTCTTTGCTAAAGATAATCTTGCTGCAGTAAGGGCAGATTTCTTGGTTGCATAAGCGCTCTTATAACTCACTGCCATTCCTTCATAAATAATTTTGGTAGGTTTATTTCCTGACTGTTTGTCATAATCAATTGTTTTCGTAATTGATTTCAAGCCGAGAGTCTTTGCGTCCATATTTCCAATCGTAATCTGTATCTTCTGATCTGAATTTGCTCCAACCTGAAGATTCTTGCTCTGGAAACTTCCGTCTAATAAGTTCTGTTTATTAAACTGAGTCGTTGTAGAAATTCTGTCCAACTCTGTTGTCAATGCATCCAACTCTTTATTGATCGCTTCACGGTCAATGCTTTCATTGGTATCATTAGCACCCTGCACTGCCAGTTCGTTCATTCTCTGGAGAATAGAATGAGCTTCATTCAAAGCACCCTCAGCTGTCTGGATTAAAGATACACCATCTTGAGCATTTACAGACGCACGGCTCAAGCCACGCACCTGACTTCTCATTTTTTCTGAAATTGTCAAACCTGCCGCATCATCACCTGCACGGTTGATTCTGTAACCAGAAGATAACTTTTCAGAAGATTTCGCCTGTGAACCTGTGGTAATTCCCAATTGACGGTTAGAATTCATTGCTGTAAGGTTGTGTTGTACGATCATTGCCATAATATTTTTCCTCCTTGTTGTTTATGGTCTTGTATGCCCGGACATCATATGATTCCGGGTATCCGCTACCCCCTGCCCTGCAAAGGGTAAATGCCGCAAATCCGTTTGCGTGCATTTTGGCTTCCCGCTCTCTGAACGAGGGGCCGTATATAATAAGCAGGAGCCCTAGGTTACCCCCACATTATTACCGTTATTATTTCTGTTTCCCGGCTTTTTGCCGCTATTGCTATTGCTTCTGCTTCCTGGCTTTCCGCCGTTCTTCCATAAGAATTGCCCTGATTTTCTCTTTGGCTTCCGGGGACAACTCCTTATCCTTGTGATGCTTCACTTCATTTCCCGGCTCTGCCGCCATTCCGTATTTCTCTAACGCGGTGCTCCTTACAATGTTCATGGACTTTGGCGCATCCACCAGAATGTGCAGATTATTGGAACTTCCTCCGGTAAACACCACTTTGACGTCATCTCCAACCAGTAAGTACTCGCCTGCCTTTACTGTTAATTTCAGCATGGGAACCTCCTTGTTTTTTGTTCCTGCCGCACGATGGATAACTTCTATTTGAAACAACGGCAGAACACTCACTTCCTGATGATTTTTTGGATGCAACAGTTTCTATCAAACTGTTGCATGGACCCAAAACCCCTGAGAAACAGCGGGATTTTGAACTATGTCAGGGAAAATTTTTTGAAAATTATTAAAAAGAGAGGTTAAGTATGATTGAAAAGAGCCGATATTATCTGTGTAAAATAAAAATGCAACAAATTGATAGAATTTGTTGCATTTTTCTATACTTTTTTTCCATAAAATGGTTCAAAAAGCTGCTATTTTGCTTTTTTAGTTTACAAACATTCTATTTTTCCAAATCCTCAAAAAAATACTTGTCATCTCTGATTCTCCATGGTAGACTAGTACTAAAATACCAGTATCATACAAAAATACCATACGTCAATTTGAATGATACGGTTTCATATTCTACAAAGGAGGTTAAAACAACCATGCTGGAAAAACGCAGAAGCCAACGAATTCCCATTGATGTTCATCTTCACATCTGTGATTTGTACAGACAGGATGTTTCAGGCATCCATCATTTGGAAGTCCCACTTGTGCTGACTCATATTTCTGAGCATGGCGTCGGATTCATTTCAGAGAGTATCCTTCCGCCGCAATGCCAATTCCATGCCTGCATTACGCTGGGAACAATGCCAGGATTTTTGGTTACATTGAATATTATCAACTGTTCAGCTGCGGACCACAGCCATTATGCATATGACTGTGAATTTATTGAATTGGAAGATTCTTTCCGTGCTTTAATCCGGGAGCGTTTCAAGGACAGCGAGAACCCGGAGAAAACGGAACACGCAGAGTTTTTTACTTTTTTTGGAAGGGATAAACCTGCAAGTCTGAATATATCCCTATAACCCAGACCCTTTTTTGGCAGACTCCGTTCACAAAATCTGTCTTGCATAACTGCCGGAAAAGAAAATCCCCGCATATATACTGTGCTGTTAAAAATCACAATATATATGCGGGGATTTATTTATCTCCAACTAAATTTCTGTAAAACTTCTGTATCTCAGCTTATCTTATAGATTGCCGGAAACCTTTTTACCGTTTTACCAGCAGGGATTTTCCCGTCATCTCCTCTGGCTGATCCATGCCCATAATCTCAATTAAGGTAGGCGCAATATCTGCCAGGCAGCCGCCTTCGCGCAGCGTATAGCTGTCGTCATAATTAATCAGGATAAAGGGCACCGGGTTAATGGTATGCGCTGTAAAGCTTTCTCCTGTGTTGTAATCAATTAACTGTTCTGCATTTCCGTGATCGGCGCACAGGAACATTACGCCGTCCACTTCTTTCAGGGCCTCCACAGCCCGGCCCACACAGGCGTCCACTGCTTCCACTGCCTGGATGGCTGCCGCTTCCACGCCGGTATGGCCTACCATATCCGGATTTGCAAAGTTAATGATAATTACATCATACTGATCGGATTTGATGGCTTCCACCAGTTTATCGCATACTTCGTAGGCGCTCATTTCCGGCTTCAGGTCATACGTCGCCACTTTGGGAGAATTGACAAGAATTCTCTTTTCCCCTTCATTGGGTTCTTCTACGCCGCCGTTAAAGAAGAAGGTAACATGGGCATACTTCTCGGTTTCCGCAATTCTTGCCTGGGTCTTGCCATGGTCTGCCAGGAATTGTCCGAATGTATTGGTCAGTTCCACTTTATGGAATGCCACTGTCTTATTGGGAATGGTCACATCATACTCTGTAAAGCAGATGTAAGTCACCTGTTTCCTGGGGCCTCTGTCAAAACCGTCAAACTCATCCATACAGAAGGTTCTGGAAATTTCCCTTGCGCGGTCCGGCCGGAAATTGAAGAAAATAATGGTGTCTTTATCTTCTATGGCTGCAACCGGTTTGCCGTCTTTTTCCACTACTGTGGGAACCACAAATTCATCGGTTACATCTTCTTCGTAAGATGCAGCCACCGCTTCCACCGCATTGGCTGCCCGCTTTCCTTCACCGTAAGCAAGGGCTTTGTAAGCAGTTTCCACTCTGTCCCAACGGTTGTCACGATCCATCACATAATAACGTCCCATCACTGTCGCAATCTGTCCAACGCCGATTTCCTGCATTTTGCTTTCTAACGCTTCCATAAATCCTTTACCGGAGGTTGGAGAAGTATCGCGGCCATCCAGAAAGCAATGCACATATACCTTTTCAATTCCTTCCCGTTTTGCCAGCTCCAACAGCCCGTATAAATGGGTAATATGACTGTGTACGCCGCCGTCAGACAACAGTCCGTATAAATGCAGGGAAGAATGATTCTCTTTCACATTCTGAATTCCCTTCAGCAGCGCTTCATTTTTAAAGAAATCTCCATCTTCAATTTCCTTGCTGATTCTGGTTAATTCCTGATATACAATCCTTCCTGCACCCATGTTCAAATGGCCTACTTCGGAATTGCCCATCTGTCCGTCCGGCAATCCTACCGAAAGACCGCTGGCATAGCCTCTGACGAAAGGATAATCTTTCATCAGGCCGTCAATGTTGGGGGTATTAGCCTCGTAAACTGCATTTGCTTCATGTTTTTCATTCAACCCAAATCCATCTAAAATCATTAATACTGCAGGTTTTTTACTCATAAGATTTTCCATCTCCCTTTCTCTCTTTAAAATGATATTTCATTCTCAAGGCTCCTCCCGGCTTCTTGAGTTTGGCTATTCCTGGTTTTGAGCCGGGGACTTTTCAAGGCAAGGCCTTCAGGGCTCCTCCCGGCTTCTTGGGTTTGATCATTCCTGGTTTTGCGCCGGGGACTTTTCAAGGCAAGGCCTTCAGGGCTCCTCCCGGCTTTCCCTGTTTTGTTTTTTCTTGGTTTTGCGCCGGGTCCCTCCTCAAGGCAAATTATATCACAACCGAAAAGAAAAATACAATTAATTTCATGAATTCTCCAGCCGTTCCCTGCTGAAATGGCAAAATGCGGCTTCCGGCAATGAATATTCACTGCCAGAAGCCGCACAGGGTTTTATAGCTTATCTGCTATTTCGCCATTTCAGCCTTCAAAGCCTCTGTCAAAGCCGGAACAACTTTATGTAAGTCCCCAACTACGCCGTAATCAGCTACATCAAAGATTGGAGCATCTTCATCTTTGTTAATTGCGATGATGATATCTGCTTCTTCCATACCTGCTACGTGCTGAATTGCTCCAGAAATACCGATTGCAAAATATACATTGGGGCGAACTGTTTTACCAGTCTGTCCTACCTGTAAATCTACCGGCTTCCATCCGTTTTCTACAACTGCACGGGAACAGCTTACGGTTCCGCCGATAACATCTGCCAAATCCTGCAGCAGCTTGAAGTTCTCTGCGCTTCCAACGCCGCGTCCGCCGGAAACCAGAATCTTTGCTTCCATGATATCTTCGGTTTCTTTTACAGCTTTTACCACATTCAGGATTTCCACATATTTGTCATTGGGAGCAAATCCTGGATTGTATTCCACTACGTTTGCTTTTGCACCCTTAATCGGATCGATTTTCTGCATAACGCCGGGACGTACGGTTGCCATCTGAGGACGGTTGTCCGGACATGCAATAGTTGCGATTGTGTTGCCGCCAAATGCAGGACGTGTCATAAGCAGCTGATTGTGTTTCTGCTCATTTTCTTTACCCGGCACCGGATTCAGCGGGAAGTCGCCGATTTCAAGTACGGTACAGTCTGCAGTAAGACCGGTTTTCACTCTTGCAGATACACGGGGCCCAAGGTCACGTCCGATTGCAGTAGCGCCTACTAACATAATTTCCGGTTTATACTCATTGATCACAGAGGAAAGAGCATGTGTATAAGGCTCTGTTCTGTACTCTTTCAATTCCGGATCATCTACAACGATTACTTTGTCAGCGCCGTACTCTGCCAGCTGATCTGCCAAATCCTTCACGCCGGAACCAATCAATACTGCTGTTACATCTGTGCTTAAATCTTTTGCCAAGTCTTTCGCTTTGCCCAGTAATTCAAAAGCAATTCCACTTAATACATTGTCCACCTGCTGTGCAAAGACATATACTCCTTTATATGCTTCTAAACCCATTATTTTCACCACTTTCCTTATTTTTACGGATATTCGCAATCCATCTGATTCGCTCTTTCGTGAGCTTTTGAACTTTTCTTTAGATTACGTGTTTCTCTTTCAATTTACCTGTAATATAGGCAACTGCATCTTCGGGTGTATCGGGAACCACTTTTTCTCCGGCGCCTTTTTTCACTTTGTCAGATGCCTTTGCAATCTTTGTGGGTGATCCTTTTAATCCAAGGTCAGAATCATCTACATCTTTCAAATCTGCCCGGCCCCATACAGTCACTTCTTTGTCATAAGCATCAAAGATTCCGCCCGGCGTCATATAACGCGGCTCGTTTAACTCGGAAAGAGCGGTAACTAAACATGGCATTTTTGCCTTTAATTCATGATATCTGTCTTCATACTGACGCTGAACCACTACATAGTCCCCGTCAATTTTGATTTCCTGTGCATAGGAAATCACCGGAATATCCAGATGTTCAGAAATCTGAGGCCCAACCTGTGCGGTATCGCCGTCGATTGCCTGACGTCCGGTAATAATTAAATCATATTCCAGATTCCGGATTGCTCCTGCGATTGTGGTAGAGGTAGCCCATGTATCTGCGCCTCCCAACACTCTGTCTGTAACAAGGATACCTTTGTCTGCACCCATTGCCATAGCTTCACGGAGAACTTCGTCTGCTTTGGGAAGTCCCATGGTAAGTACAGTTACTTCTGCACCATACTGTTCTTTTAATCTAAGGGCTGCTTCTAACCCGGCTTTGTCATCCGGATTCATAATGGTGAGCATTGCGCCTCTGTCCAGAGTACCGTCTGGATTGAATTTTACTCCGCCTTTGGTATCTGGCACCTGTTTTATACATACAACGATTTTCACGGTAATTCACTCCTTATGTTTTATTTTTGCGGCAAAGTTCCCGGCTTCCTTCACAGGGACGGCCGTTTTGCCTGCCACGGCATATTGAGATTTATAATCTTTGGCTTTCATCCGATGGACGGCCATTTCTTTTGTCACTCAACACAGCTGAATGATATTTTATTTCAGCAATGCGCCGGAAATAACCATACGCTGAACCTCAGAAGTTCCTTCATAAATCTCTGTGATCTTAGCGTCACGCATCATACGCTCTACATCATATTCTCTGATATATCCGTATCCGCCGAAGAGCTGAACGCATCTTGTTGTTACGTCCATAGCAACCTCTGCTGCAAATAATTTTGCCTTTGCCGCTTCTACAGAGTAAACCTTCTGAGTTGCTTTTGCCATAGCTGCTTTGTAAACCAGAAGCTGCGCTGCTTCAATCTTAGCTGCCATATCTGCCAGCTGGAACTGGGTATTCTGCTGTGCAGCGATGGAGCGTCCGAACTGTTTTCTTTCTTTGGTGTAAGCAACGGTTGCCTCCAGTGCGCCCTCTGCAATACCAAGAGCCTGAGCTGCGATACCGATACGTCCGCCGTCCAATGTATGCATTGCAATTGGGAATCCTTTGCCTTCCGGCCCCAGCAGATTCTCTTTGGGGATTCTGCAGTCTTCAAAAATCAATTCATATGTAGCAGATCCGCGGATACCCATTTTCTTTTCCTTGGTTCCGAAGGAGAAGCCCGGAGTTCCTTTTTCTACAATAAAGGTGGAGAAGTTCTTTTTCTTTCTTCCTCTCCTGTCCTCCACTACGCTTGTGATAGCGATTACGATATAGATATCAGCCTCTTTGCCGTTGGTGATAAAGCATTTGGAGCCGTTTAATACCCATTCGTCGCCGTCTAATACCGCTTTGGTCTGGCATCCCTGTGCGTCGGTGCCTGCGCCCGGCTCTGTCAGGGCAAATGCGCCTAACTTCTCACCTTTTGCAAGAGGCGCAAGATATTTCTGCTTCTGCTCTTCGTTGCCGTATGTCATAATAGGATCGCAGCAAAGGGAGGTATGAGCGGATACGATAACGCCTGTAGTGCCGCAAACCTTGGATAATTCCTCTACGCACATAATGTAGGTAAGAGGATCGCATCCCTGTCCGCCGTATTCCTTGGGAATTGGAATACCCATGAATCCTATTTTCTGCATTTTTTCTACGGTTCCTCTTGGGAATTTTTCTGTCTCGTCAACTTCCTGAGCAAGAGGCTTTACTTCATTTTCAGCAAACTCTCTGAACAGAGTTCTCGCCATTTCATGTTTTTTATCTAAAGAAAAATCCATGATACTTTTCCTCCAAACTTTCTTTTATTTTATGGAATGGGACTGCCGCATTCAGACGAATCCAATGCGGCAGCTCCTCACATTCAATACAGTGCAGGCCAAAGCCTGCTGAGGCCGTGCCTTTGTCAATATGTATTATTTGCTGTAATCATAGAAACCGATACCGGTTTTCTGTCCCAGCTTACCTGCACGAACCATTTTCTTTAACAATGGATGCGGACGGTATTTGGGATCTCCTGTCTCATCATACAAAACGTTCATAATTGCAAGGCAGATATCAAGTCCAACCAAATCTCCTAAAGCCAGAGGTCCCATCGGATGATTTGCACCCAGCTTCATAGCAGTGTCAATGCCTTCTACAGAAGCAACGCCGTCTGCATAGATGCCAACTGCTTCATTAATCATAGGAATTAAGATTCTGTTTACTACAAATCCTGCAGCTTCATTTACTTCTACCGGAGTTTTGCCGATTTCTTCGGAGATTTTAACGATTTTGTCTTTCATTTCGTCCGGTGTGTTCTCACCTTTGATAACCTCAATCAGCTTCATAACAGGAGCCGGGTTAAAGAAATGCATACCGATGACCGGTCTGTCAAGTCCTGCGCCAATCTCTGTGATGGAAAGAGAAGAAGTGTTGGTTGCAAACATGCAGTCTTTCTTTACGATCTCCTGCAGTTCTTTGAATGTCTGCTTTTTAATATCCATTACTTCCAATGCTGCTTCTACGATTAAATCGCAGTCACCGCAGATTTCCTTCGTTCCTGTAGTGATTTTTGCAAGGATTGCATCTGCTTTTGCCTGATCCATTTTGCCCTTTGCAACTCTCTTCTCGAATCCTTTTGCAATTTTGTTCTTGCCATTTGCAGCAAATTCGTCATTAATATCGCAAAGGCATACTTCATATCCTTCTGTCTGTGCAAATGCCTGTGCAATTCCGGAACCCATGGTTCCTGCTCCAATAACGCCAACTTTCATGATAGTCCTCCTTAAATTATTCTACAGGATACCGGAGCAGAACTCCGGTATCCATATTAGCTTTCTCATTTTCTGGTATCAGCAAAAATATACCGATTCCATAATCTATGAACATTTCTGCCCTCAGGCAGAATCGAAACAGCAGGATTTAGTCTCTTTCCACGATGGTGGAGCATCCCATACCGCCGCCGATGCACAGAGTTGCAAGACCTTTCTTTGCATCGCTTCTCTGCATCTCATGTAATAATGTAACAAGGATACGGCATCCGCTGGCTCCTACCGGATGTCCAAGTGCAATTGCGCCGCCGTTTACATTTACTTTGCTCATATCAAAGTTCAGGTCATGAGCCACTGCAAGAGACTGAGCTGCAAATGCTTCATTTGCCTCTACCAGATCCATATCGTCAATGGTCAAGCCTGTCTTTTCGAATACTTTCTTAGTGGAAGCAACCGGACCTACACCCATGATGGAAGGATCTACGCCGCCAAGAGCGCCTGCTACGAAAGTTGCCATTGGCTTCACGCCAAGTTCTTTGGCTTTCTCTTCGCTCATAACAACTACTGCCGCTGCGCCGTCATTGATGCCGGAAGCGTTTGCTGCAGTCACGATTCCATCCGGTTTGAATGCCGGGCGTAATTTGGAGATGCTTTCTTTAGTTGTTCCCGGACGGGGACCTTCGTCTGTATCTACGATCACTGTTTTCTTTTTCTGTTTTACTTCTACAGGAACGATTTCATCTTTGAACTTGCCGTCATTGATTGCCTTCTCGCATTTCTGCTGTGAAGATGCTGCAAACTCGTCTAACTGCTCTCTGGTCAGTCCCCACTGCTCTGCTACGTTTTCAGCGGTAATTCCCATATGATACTGATTGAATGCATCCCACAATGCGTCATTTACCATGGTGTCTACCAAAGCAGCATTGTTCATTCTGTATCCGTAACGTCCCTGCATAGCTGCATAAGGAGCCATTGACATATTTTCCATACCGCCTGCTACGACGATATCAGCATCGCCTGCCTGGATCATCTGAGCAGCCATATTTACACAGTTCAAACCGGAACCGCAGACTACGTTAACGGTAACTGCCGGTGTCTCGATTGGCAAACCTGCATTGATGGATGCCTGACGGGCTACGTTCTGTCCCAAACCTGCCTGAATAACGCATCCCATGTATACATGGTCAACTTTATCTGCCGGAACGCCTGCCCTGCTTAATGCTTCTTTGATAACGATAGATCCCAATACCGGTGCCGGGGTTGTGCTTAAAGCCCCTCCCATAGTTCCGATTGCGGTACGGCATGCGCCTGCCAAAACAACTTTCTTTGCCATTTTCTTCGTCTCCTTTTTAAATATAGTGTATCGCGAAAATATTTTGACAAAATCACCAAAATCAATGTTATTTTTTTAACAATCTTTTGCCAAAAAAAGGAAAACAGGCTGTTGGCATTTTTCATGATGCCAGACCCGCAAAGTACTTTTGCTGATTCCCGTTTTTCCCGTATTTTCTTCTCTCGATAAGTGTATCCTAGCACATTTCCGTGTAAATTGCAAGAATTATCTTGCCTGCCCTATCCCGCTGCCTTTTTGTCTATCTTTGTTATATTTTTGTCATTCTTTTCGGCCTTTTTCCCGAAAAAAAGAGGCAGTCTTTGTATATATTGCACAAAAACCGCCTTTCCTTATTCTGCCATGTCTTTTCTATGTATTAATAAAATACATGATTGCCAATGACGGCGCCTGGAATGGAACCGTCATTCCGTCTGAAATACAGACAGCTGATGGTAATATTTCCGCCGAGCACCTCGCCTGCCGCCTGGGTACAGCTCTGGTTGGCTCCTTTTGCCAGTACGGAGGCAAACCGCCCGCTTGCCACCGGAGAAAACTGTCCGCTCTGATAGATGACTCCCGCCACTGAATTGGGAAAATGGGAGCTGCTCACACGATTCATCACAACGCTTCCCACTGCCAGTTTTCCTTCATAGCTTTCTCCACCGGCCTCGCACTGAATCAGTGCAGCCAGAAGCGCAATGTCGGAAGCGTCGCTGCTTGGGGCGATCTTCCCGCCTCCTGCCGAATCTTTCTGCTTCTGTTTCATTTCCGCTTCCTGCCGTTTGATCTCTTCCAGTCTCTTTGCGTCTTCGGCTGCTTTCTGGGCCTCCAGTTCTGCTTCATAGGCTTTCTGCCGCTCAATCTCCGCTTCATAAGCCTCCACGTCAGCCTGGGCGTCTGCAAGCTGTTTTCTGGCAGCGCTCAGCTTCTCGGAAGTGCTGTCCACCAATACGGCCAGCTCCTGTTTCTTTTCTTCCTGCTGCGCCTGCAGATCTGCAAGCTGCTGTTCCTGCTCCTCAAGCTCCTGTTCTTTTCCTGCAATTTCCTCTTTCGTAGCCCGGTATTCTCCAAGCATTTTCCGATCGTAATTGTGAATATTTACAATATATTCCCCTTTGTTCAGAAAATCTGCAAAATTCTCTGCGCTCAGCAGCACTTCTATCATTCCCTCCATGTCCATTTCATACATGAACCGGATTCTCTTTTTCATGGCCTCATACTGTTCCTGCTCTTTCAGCCTGGCCGCTTCCAGGGCAGCTCTGGTCTCCTCCAGACTGATTCTGGTACTGCTTAGCTGCTCTTCTGTTTCATTTAACCTGGCAGCGGCCGCTTCCAGACTGCTGTTGAACGCTTTCAAATCTCCTTCCAGCCCTCCCGCTTTGTCAGAAAGGCTGTCCGCCTGACTTTTTGCTTCCTTTTTCTGCTGCTCTAAATCTTTGATTCCTTCCTGGACTTTATCAATTTTCCCCTGGGTTGCAAAAACTGCCAGATTGGAGAAACAGCACAAAAGGAAAACCAACGCCAGAATTCTTCCTGCTTTTTTCATGGCATCCTCCAGTATCTCAATTTTCGCTCCTTTGTAAACTGCTGATAAAATTTTATCACACTGTTGTCTGTAAAGCAATGCAGAAATTATCCCCTGACAGTCTTTGCCAATCGCTGATTTTATCCGATATAAAATACAATTACAGTTCGTAACAGGATTCGGAGGTGTTTTCGTGCAATACGTAAAAATCAACCATTTAAAGCCCGGCATGCGTCTCGCCCGGCCTATTTACAATAAAAAGGGAGTTATGCTTTTTGAACGGGAGACCCGTCTGACCCGCCAGGGAATTGCTAATATCGAAAATTTCGGTCTCTGGGGCGTTTACATTTTAGAGCCGGCAGAACCGGCGCCGCCTTTAAGCGAAGAGGACATTGAACTGGAGCGTTTTCTCACTGTTTCCACGTTCCGTCTGAAAGACGATCTTGCCCTGCTTACCAACAACATGGCCCCTCAGAACCTGACAAGTCTGGCACAGACCATCCTGAGGGATTTCGGTTCCCTGGAGCATAAGATTAATTTTGCCAAAAATCTGCGCAGCAACGGCGATTATGTTTACAAACACAGCCTGAACACGGCGATTCTGTCTGCCATGATGGTGCACAGGCTTCACTACTCTTACGGAGAACAGCTTGCCATCGTATGCGCCGCCCTTCTTCACGATATCGGCCTTTTACTGGTTCCCGATGAGATTCAGGAAAAAGGCGACGCCCTGCTGTCTCCGGATGAACGGCGTCTGGTCAGGGGCTATCTGGAAAAGGGCTATCAGCTTCTTCACCCGGATTACAACGATTATAAGCTGCCGGAGCTTACGCTTCAGCTTGTGGGGCAGATGACAAGGCTAGAGCACAATGTCAAAATTCCCCTGCAAAAGAATATCCGCTGGCGAAACGGCACCCATGTGCTTCATGTGGCAAGCATGTTTGATGAACTGACTTCCATGAATCTGGACAAAGAGCCGGTTTCTGAAATCCGGGCGGTGCGTTTTCTCCGGGAGCATCCGGACTACTATCCCGCCCCCTTTGTGGCTGCCCTTACCCAATGTGTCCATATCCTTCCGGGGGGATGCTGCGTGGACTTCTCCAACGGGCAGAAAGGTATTATCATTGAAGAAAATGACAAGAATTATGCGCAGCCTGTAGTAATTCTCTTTTCGGATAACCGGCGCATTGACTTTACCGACGCCAGGTTCCAGAAAACCATGCACATTTCAGATGTGATGAAAACCATGGATCTCCGGCTGAAGGTGGATCAGGAAACTTTGAAAAAATATGCCAGCGATCCTAAGACAAAGGAGACGGCAAAGCGGTATCAGGAGAAGCGGAGCAAGATTCTGGCCGCAGGAAGGGTTTTGTGATTTTTAAAGGGGGCCGCCGCATTAAGAAGTAAACATACAAATATTGTATCTTGTATATTTATTTCTTAATGCCACAGCCCCATCAATTACTTCTTGAGATGATTATATTTTTCTTATTTTCAATACATTATTCCAAATGCTTTGCAGCTCTTCATTTATATTTTACTATTAAAAAATTCTTGCGTAACTTGCAATTGTTTATTTAATATTTCCCTCCACATATGAGGACGAATTTCTCCTGAACCTTTTGAAACCTTAGTCAATTTGATATTACCATCATCATTCATTTTCCGATAGAAATAATGATCTGTATCTTTATATAGCTCCCATCCATCCCTATCACAAAATCTCTTTAGTTCTTTCCATCTTGGCACTGTATCATATCTCCTATCTGTTCTGGATTGTCAATAATCAATGCTTTAAAAATGTAAGGGATATGTTTCTTTCTGTTTGGACTATGTGAATACATTTCGTACTCATTATAATAATCCAGAGCATATTCAAATATAGCTTTCCCCATATTCAGACGGACTTCCTGTTCATCTTTTCCGTTTTCTATAAGATCAATTTCATTAAGAGACAGTGTAACAGAACCATCATCTTCTATATATTTTAATGCTGTAAACTGATAAATCTGCAAAATATCAGACATTGTTTCCAAATTAGAAAACCACATTTTATCTCGTGTGCGCTTGATAAATTTAGGTTTTTCATGAATAACACTATCGCAAACCGCACTCCATTTTTTTCTGACAGCTGTAGCCTGTTCCATCAACATATCTATCATCTCCTTTGCACCTCCATCATATAATAAAGCGTACACAATGTCAACACTGTACGCTTTATTATATGACGTTTATATCATTTTTATAAAACCTGGCAAAAACGGAATTTTACCAAACTTAAACAATCAAATCAATCTGTTTACACACCAGGCGTTCTCTGCCAGCTCAGCGCAGGCGTCTGCAGGATACCGCAAACATCAGCTGCGGTATCCGTCCGGATTTGTACTCTGCCATCTCCAGGAGTCCTCGCACATCCTGTCAATGCCGAATTCAGCTTCCCAGCCCAGCTCCTTCTTTGCCTTGGAGGCGTCGGAATAGCAGGTGGCGATATCACCGGCTCTTCTGGGTTTGATTTCGTAGGGAATGGGTTTTCCGCAGGCTTTTTCATATGCCTTTACCACATCCAGTACGCTGTAGCCGTTTCCGGTTCCCAGATTGTAGATATTCACCCCGGACTTATCCTCAATCTTCTTCAATGCCTTCACATGGCCTTTGGCCAGGTCAACCACATGGATATAATCCCGCACGCCTGTGCCGTCCGGCGTATTGTAATCGTCGCCGAATACGCCAAGGCATTTTAACTTGCCCACTGCCACCTGTGCAATGTAGGGCACCAGATTGTTGGGAATTCCCTTGGGGTCCTCTCCGATAATTCCGCTTTCATGGGCGCCAATGGGATTAAAGTAGCGAAGCAGAACCACATTCCACTCCGGGTCCGCCACATGGAAATCCGTGAGAATCTGCTCTAACATTCCCTTGGTCTGTCCGTAAGGATTGGTAATCTGACCCTTCGGGCATTCCTCTGTAATGGGAATGACGGCCGGATCGCCGTAAACTGTTGCAGAAGAGGAGAAAATAATATTTTTCACTCCATGTTTCCGCATCACATCGCACAAAATCAATGTTCCGGTAATATTATTATGATAATATTCCAGAGGCTTCTGTACAGATTCCCCTACGGCTTTCAATCCTGCAAAATGAATAACGCTGTCAATTTTTTCTTTTTCAAACACCTGGCTCAAAGCCGGCGCATCCAGGATATCCACCTGGTAGAAAGGCACTTTGGCTCCGGTAATTTTCTCCACTCTCCGGACTGCTTCTTCACTGGAATTAACCAGATTGTCCACAACTACCACTTCATAGCCTGCATGAATCAGCTCAATGCAGGTATGGCTTCCGATATAGCCTGCTCCGCCTGTTACTAAAATTGCCATAATGATTCCCTCCTGTCCATAGTCTGCACACAATTGTGCAAAAATTGCATGTAATTTTCAGAAAACTGGTTTGACCTTAGAGCGAACGTTTTATATTTGGATACGGACAAAAACTGCCGGACTGTGTATCGAACTACGATTGTTCGCTGTAATGCCAGCCGCCAGGGATTTTCCCTCCCCATGACCTATGAGAAAGTATATCACAATTCCATAATTTAGTAAATACCAAATTTATTTTACTATTATTTTAGTAAAATGGTAATTGGACTTTTCCATGGCCGCACAGGGCGGCAAATCTGAAACACTGTCCCACATCCGCTTCAAATTCCGCTGAGTTCCCTGACAATTTCTTCTAACTGCTCCCATTTTTCTTCCATATCCGCCACCAGCTTCATCTGGGTGCGGCACCGATCCAGATTGTGTCCTTCCCGGTGGATTTTGAAATAAACGTCTCCTTTCAGGTAATCTGTCAGAAAACGGATGCCGTTTTCGTAGGTCATCACTTTTGCCCCCATGGGAAGCATGGCAATTTCCAGATCGGTGAGATTCCCCCTGCAGCCCTCTAAAAATCCCTGGGTATAAATCCGAAACAGCTCTAAGTCGCAGCTTACCTTAGACAAATCCTGCTCATCCTCTTCCCCGGTGCTGGCGCCGAACCGGATGGCATCTCCGAAATCATGGGCCGTCAGCCCCGGCATTACCGTATCCAAATCTATAACGCAGATACCCTTTCTGGTTTCTTCGTCTATCATAATATTATTCAGCTTGGTATCATTGTGGGTAACACGAAGGGGCAGCTTTCCCGCTTTCAGCATATCGCCCAGTACGCAGGCAACCTCTTTCCTGGAACGGAAGAATTCGATTTCTTTCTCTGCATTCTTCGCCCTGCCACACACATCCTCTTCCACCGCTTTTAAAAATACTTCATACCTGGCTTTTGTATCATGGAATCCTGGAATTGTCTCGTGAAGGGTTTCTGCCGGATAGTCAGCCAGAAGCTGCTGAAAGTTTCCAAAAGCCAGCGCGCTCTCATAGAAATCCTCGTCTCTCTCCACCCGATCATAGCTTAAGGCGCCCTCAATCAGATAATACATCCGCCAGCATTCGCCCTGGGTATCCTGATAAAAAGATTTTCCTTCCCTGGTGGGAATCACTGTCAGAGTTTCCCGCATAACGTCTCCGCCGTTTGCCGCAATTTTCTTTTTTAAAAACTCTGTCACTCCCACAATATTTTCCATAACCTCCCCGGGACTGGAAAAAATAGTCCGGTTCATCCGCTGCAGCACGCACCTTTTTTCCCCTTCCACCAGAAAAGTATCATTGATATGGCCGCTGCCAAAGGGCCTTGGTTCCCCTGTCACTCCTTCCAGTTCAAAATGACTGACTGCTTCTCTTGCCTGTTCCTGCATTACCTTCTCCTCCATTTTCTGTTAAAATTCCTCCGGATATAACCCCTTTTTCTTCAATTCCGCAATGGCATTGACCACCATTTCCTTATCCTCTTTGTAAGTAACGCCAAACCACTGATCTCTGGAGCTGAGCACCTGTACGCTTGCCTTTCCTTCCCGCAGCAGGCTTCCCACTGCCATAGGCAGATAATACTCTGCTTTCAGCGGATTACCTGGCAGTTCCTCTTCAAGAAACTTCTCAAATCCCAGTTCCAGTTCCTTTAAAATACTTTCGGAAAATCCCCAGATATTCATGGAAACTGTGCTGTCCATGGAAATCTCCGTCCAGGTTTTGCCGTCGTCCTCTGTATACACTGCCTGGCTGCCCCGCTTTTCAATATGGGTGCGTTCGCAGATTTCTGTCAGATATCCCTCCGCGTCTGTCCCGCAGACTCCTCTTGCCACATGGCCATTCTCTGTCAAAGTATTTTTCAAATCATATCCCACCATGGCATAACGGTATGTTTCGTCATCCTGATGGCTGGTGAGATAATCGTAAATTGTCTTATACGCATGTTTTCCGTAATAATCGTCTGCATTAATTACCGCAAAGGGGCCGTCCAACACATCCTTGCAGCACAAAATTGCATGGCCTGTGCCAAAGGGCTTCTCCCGGCCTTCCGGAACCTGATATCCTGCCGGAAGTTTTTCCAATTCCTGAAATACATATTCCACCTGCATTTTCCGGGAAACACGGTTGCCGATACACTCTTTGAACACTTCTTCGTTGGCTTTCTTTATAATAAAGACCACTTTTTCAAAGCCGGCCTCCACCGCATCGTAAATCGAAAAATCCATAATAATATGACCCTGCTCATCCACCGGATCAATCTGCTTCAGTCCGCCGTATCGGCTTCCCATGCCTGCCGCCATAATTACCAATGTTGGTTTCTTCATAATTAAACCCTCCTGATTCTTTGAATTTCTTCTGGTAGTTACCATAATAATACAAAAAAATTTTTCTGTATTTGCACAATATTTTTACTTTTTTGCACGATATTATGTTAAAATAAACAATAGGATTC
Organism: Petralouisia sp.; assembly: GCF_056822245.1. NCBI lineage: Bacteria > Bacillati > Bacillota > Clostridia > Lachnospirales > Lachnospiraceae > Petralouisia > Petralouisia sp. The sequence goes on from NZ_JBQIOP010000001.1 coordinate 175,981, forward strand.
ACCCCCTTTTATAAAATAAAACACCCTCTGAATTTGCAGAAACCATCCGCCGAAACATTGTTTTCAGGCATATTCGGCAGCCGGAAAGGAGGTTCGTATGGACTTTTACAAATATCCGCTGACAAAATTATTCCACATCCCGCAAATCGTCACCATCCATTATTTTGAGTACAGCAGGGATTTCAGATTCGACGGGGAATCCCATGATTTCTGGGAATTTCTCTGTGTGGACAAGGGAGAAGTGACGGTTACGGCAGACCAGGCAACCCACAGGCTGAAAAAAGGCAGCATTATCTTTCACAAACCGGGACAGTTTCATTCCGTGGCCACCGACGGCGTGATTGCCCCCAATCTTGTTGTGGTTTCTTTTGTGTGCCATTCCCCTGCCATCTCTTTTTTTGAAGATAAAATCCTTCCTCTGGGGGAAACGGAGCGTCATCTCCTGGCGGCCGTCCTGGCAGAAGCCGGCGACGCGTTTCTGACTCCCTTAGACAATCCCTACACCCGGCAGCTTTCCGGCAATCCGGACCGGCGCCCCGGTTCTGAACAGATGATACAGCTCTCCTTAGAGCATTTTCTTATTTCCCTGTACCGGAAAAGCTGTCAGCCCCCGGCAGACACCCGTCTGGACAAGTCTGTAAAATTAAAACGGGACGATGAAACCTTCCGGCATATTCTGACTTATATGGAAAACCGGCTAACCGAGACTCTTACCCTGGAACAAATCTGCCATGATAACTTAATCGGCGTCTCACAGCTTCAAAACCTGTTCCGCAGTAAATGCGGCGGCGGCATTATCGAATATTTTACCCGGATGAAAATCACCCGGGCGAAAGAACTGATTCGGGAAGAAAACATGAATTTTACTCAGATTGCTGACTTTCTGGGGTATAATTCCATTCACTATTTTTCCCGGCAATTTAAAAAAATAACCGGAATGACGCCTTCGGAATATGCCCTTTCCATTCAGGCTTTTTCCAAATAACGTCATTCCGGCTTTCTGCTCTGCGGAAGTTCGTCTGACCATCAGGTCAACTAAACTCTGGAGAGATATTCTCCGGTTCTGGTGTCGATCTTAATTACGTCCTCCTGCTCTACAAACAGCGGAACGTATACGGTTGCGCCGGTTTCCACCACTGCAGGCTTAGTTGCGCCGGTTGCGGTATCGCCTTTAAAGCCCGGCTCTGTCTCGGTAATTTTTAATTCAACGAACAGAGGCGGCTCCACTGCAAACACGCTGCCGTTGTGAGAACACATTTTCACCATTTCATTCTCTTTGACAAATTTCAATGCGTCTCCGATGGCTGCAGAATCCAGGGCAATCTGCTCATAAGACTCAACATCCATAAAGTGGAACAGATCTCCGTCAGAATATAAGTACTGCATGTCCGCTCTGTCGATACGGGCCTGGGGGCACTTCTCTGTGGGGCGGAATGTTTTCTCCACCACGCCGCCGCTCTTGATATTCTTTAACTTTGTTCTGACAAAGGCTGCGCCTTTCCCCGGTTTTACATGCTGAAATTCAATAATCTGATAAATATTATTCTCTAATTCAATCGTAATACCATTTCTAAAATCTCCTGCTGAAATCATTGGATTTTCCTCCTTAAACTACATTTGGACGCAATCCGCCCATACGCTTTCTACATTCTATACTATAATGGCAAATTTTTCAACCTTTTTTTACTGTTCTTCTATTTTAGAAATCATCTGAACTCTCGCCTGATGCCGTCCCCCCATAGGTTCTGCTTCCAGATAAGCCTTCACAATGTCCTTTGCCTTCTCAACCCCTACAATTCTGGCGCCGAACGCTATGATATTCGCATGGTTATGCTCCCTGATTAAATGAGCGGTGGTAGTGTCGGAGCACACGCCGCAGCGAATCCCCTTAACCTTGTTGGCCGCCAGGGAAATTCCCACTCCCGTTCCGCAAATCAGAATTCCGCAGTCCGCCTCCCCTGCCGCCACAGCTCTTCCCACTTTCTCGCCGTAAATGGGATAATCGCAGCTTTCCGTGCTGTCTGTTCCGAAATTGACCGTCTCATGTCCCAGTCCTTCCACGAAGGCTGTTATTTCTTTTTTCATATCCACAGCGGAATGGTCGTTTCCAATTGCAATCTTCATTTCGCTTCTCCTTTCATGCCTGCCCGGTGTTTTCTATGATAAAAAAACAGTACAATTCTTTCCAGATACCGTTTTAATACAATCTGAATCTCTTCTTTTGGATGGATGGGTTTTGTTAAAATGGTGCGGATGCCTGCCCGGTTGGCGCCATATACATCTGTAAAAATCTGATCTCCCACAAACAATGTATTGCTCTTATCCGTCCCCATCAGCTCCATGGCCCGTTCATAGCCGGAAACCTTCGGCTTTCCCGCCTTGAAAATATACTGCACCTGTACCTGATCGTTAAACATCTTCACCCGGGGCTCCTTATTGTTCGACAGCAGACAGCACTGATACCCCAGCTTCTTTAACCGGGCAAACAGCTTCTTTGCCGCCTCGTCTGCCGGAGCGCCGTGGGGCACCAGAGTATTGTCCACATCAAAAATAATTCCCCGATATCCTTCCCGAAACAAACGCTCATATTCTATCTGATATGCGGAATCCAAATATTCATTGGGATAAAATTTTGCTAACATACTGTGTATTCTCCTGTGACATAAGCTTTCCTTTTGTTCCGCTTACTGATCCAATAATAAGCTTTTCTTTTGTTCCGCTTACTGGTCCAAAATCTTCTTCAATTCATCCATAAAGGTATTGACGTCCTTAAATTCACGGTATACGGACGCAAATCTGACATATGCCACCGGATCAAGCTCCTGCAGCCGGTTCATTACGATTTCCCCTATCTCGGAACTGGAAACTTCCTTTTCCTCTCTGTTGAAAATGTCCACCTCCAGCGTGTCCACCAGCTGGCTGATTCTGTCTGCGGATACCGGACGCTTATGGCAGGCCCGGAGAATGCCCGCTTCTATTTTCGCCCGATCGTATTGTTCCCGGTTGTTATCCTTCTTTATCACAATTAAAGGAATCGTCTCCACTTTCTCATAGGTGGTAAAACGCTTCCCGCAATCATCGCAGAGCCGTCTCCTGCGGATCGAATAATTGTCGTCCGCGGGCCTGGAATCTATCACCCGTGTATTGTCACTGCTGCAATATGGACATTTCATGATATCCCTCCCCGATTTTATCTGCTGCAACTCCAAGCGCATTTGAAAACGCTCTGATTTCTTTCAGTATATCTTGCTTTTTTTTTATTGTCAACCACATTTTATGCCCGCTGAAGCTCCCGGGCCCGGATCAGAACAGACAGGAGCAGGCCAAAAACGGCAAAACCCAGAGCCACCAGAAAGGCGCCTCTGTAACCGCCTGTCTGCTGAAACACCCTGCTTACAATCATCGGCCCCAGCAGTCCGGCTAAGTTAAAGCCGATAAACATAATCCCATAATTGACGCTGGAGTATTTCGCACCGAACCGCTCCGCCGTAAAACTCGGATACACTCCCATAAAAGCTCCGAAACAGACGCCCGCCAGACAAATCCCCACATAAAATAACACGGCAGAGCCGTTTCCGCTCAGATAGAGAATTCCCATGGCCAGAATCGCTGCCCCAAACACTGCCCGCAATGTCTGGATACAGCCCAACCGATCCGAAATCATTCCTGCCAGAATCCGTCCAAATGTATTGAACAGAGCCAGTACAGAAACTACAATTGCAGCGGCAGCCGGCGTCATCCCAATCATATCCTGGGCAATGTTGGAGGCCTGTGAAATAGCCATCATCCCCAGAACAGCCCCGAAAAACAGCATCACAATCATAAGATAAAAAACAGGCATTTTCATCATTTCCTTCCAGTTTTTATTCTCCTCTGACTCTGCTTTTTTGCTTTCTGTCTGGGCGGCCGGAGGCGTCCATCCCTCCGGCGCAAACCCGTCGGGACATTTCAGGATCATCTGGGAAAAAATGCCTACCGTAACGATAATGACAATACCCATTAAGACAAACGCTCTGCTTACGCCCACTCTGTCAATCAGGGCGTTTGCCACAGGAGGCACTAAAACGGAAGATATTCCATAGGACGCTGTTGCAATTCCGCCCACAAGCCCCGCTTTATCCGGAAAAAATTTCACGGAATTGCTGATGGTACAGCCGTATGCAAGCCCCATGGCAAGGCCGCTGAACAGGCCGTATCCTGTTACAAGCATGGGAATATCCGATGCAAAGCCGCAGATCACAAAGCCAGCGCCAAATAAAATTCCGCCGGCAAATATCACCCATCTGGGCCCGATTTTCTGATTCAGAAACCCGCCGCCTATCATGGTGATAAATCCCAGGCCGTTTCCCACGGAAAACACCACGGACAAATCCGCGGCTGTCAATTCTTTTCCCAGGATTTCAGAAAGATGCGCCGCCATGGGAGCAGCAAATACGCTCCAGGCATACAGCGCGCCGATACATAAATTAATCAGGCAGCTTGCCAGAAGCACCAGCCAGCGCCTTTTTGTCAAATTGATTTTATTGTTCTGTGTTCCCATCTGTTCTCTCCTTAATCTAAAACATTCATTGTTTGAGCCGTCCTTTTTTCCTCTTCTGACAGAATCAGAGCCACTGGCTCCTCCCCCAGAGAATCCAGGTAAATCCATCCTTTGGCATAGGGCGGCTGAGGATACTGGTAAAACTGAAATTTCTTCCCCGCACTGTTTTCTATACATTTCATCATCCGTTTTGTCAGGGATTTTTCAAACAGCGTCTCGTGATGGGAGGTTAAATACCAGTCAAACTCCAGATTCTGAATCTGCTTTAAGGTTTCGTACTGAATTTTTGCTGATAAATGATTCTGAAAGTTCAGGCACATCACCGGGGTTAAGGCGTCTCCTGACAAAAGCAGCTTCAAAGACGGAATCCATATCCCAACAGAACCTGCCGTATGTCCCTTTAAGGGAATAATCCTGCAGGCCATCTGACCCAGGTCAAAGCTGTCAAATTCCAGGGGACGAATGCATTTCCATTCCCTGGGAGACGCCAGAAAAGGCCAGAGGCTGTCCCTGGTCAGTTCCCTGAGCCAACGGTTCAAAGTCTCCGTATCGTAACTTTCCAGAATGGAAAAATCCTGTTTCGGAAGATATACGCGCTCGAACTGGCAGTTTCCTCCGATATGATCAAAATGCCCATGGCTGTTCAGCACCAGAAGGGGAAGTTCTGTAATGCTCTCAAGGGTTTCTCTCAAATTGTCAATTCCGGAACCGGTGTCAAACAAAAGAGCCTTCTCTTTTCCCACCACCAGATTTGCACAGCAGCCTGCCCGGTCCTTTAACACATATACATTCTCTAATACTTTTGTTATCGCAATCATAAGCTCCAGCGAAAGGACTGCCCCATTCAGGACGGTCCATACAGACGGGATGTTTTGCAAACACCGTTTTTGTTCTGTATCAGACTCCATTCATGGGGCAGTCCTATTTCTTACCTCTCTGTTTTTTTAATTAAAAATTTCTGAAAAGCGTCCACTCCCACGCCCACATAAAACACGCCGACTGCCATGGCAGCTCCGATTTGTATGGGGAGCATCCCAAATTCTGACATTTTCAGCGGCCCCAAAATGGTAAGCCCGATGGCCCACCCGCAGAGCCAGGCAGGAGTATAAAATATATTCGGAAAGGTTTCTCCCAGCAGAACTGCAAGGCCGCCCATCAGAAACAGGGTCAGATACAATTCCAGATTGGGGTTTAACGGCAGCGTCTCCATCACACAGACGGCAAGCACCGCCCACACATCGCCGGCAAGAAAACCTGCGGTAATCTTAAGGGCGTCCTTTCTTTTATTTCCGTTTGCCACATAAAGACCGGCGCATATCAAAGCCACTGCCCCCACATCCACGCCCAGATAAGGCGCCGCCACCGCCCAGATGGGCGGCAGGGCCGCAATGCCAAGCGCCAGAGTCAGCATATTTATTTTCTGTTGTTTTTTCTCCATACGCCCTGTATTCCTTTCACTGATGCAGTGATTCTGAAATTAAGGAACTGGCTGCCATTCAAAACCGCTCCATACGGGTTTTCCGGTGTATTCTTTTAACGTTTCTTCTCCCTTTAACACACGGATTGCCCCGGCTGCCATTGCTTCCATTTCAAATTCTCCCGGGTAGGCTGTCACCGGCGCCAGGAAAGAACAGCTTTCAGTAATCTGCCGCACCAAATCATCACTGTGCACCATGCCGCCGCCAAGAAGTATTCCGTCCACTTTTCCATGGAGAACCGCCGCCATGGCGCCGATGCATTTTACAATCTGGTAAATCATGGCGTTCCACAGCATTTCTGCGTAGGGATCACCGTTTTTCGCCCGGTTGGTCAGCTCCACCGCATCGGATATCCCCGCATGGCTGACAAAACCGCCGGTTCTGGTGCACAGTTTCTTCACTTCTGCTGCGCTCAGCTGATTTTTCTCCATATATTCCAAAAGATCCGCCACGGAAATGCTGCCGCATCTGGTGGGAGCCATCGGGCCTTCGCCCCCTACGATGTCATAGCCGTCCACCATCCGTCCCTGACGGTGGGCTGAGATGGAAATTCCTCCTCCAATGTGGCATACCACGTAATTGCAGCTTTCGTAATCCCTGTTCAGCACATTTTTGCTGTGCCGGATGGCTGTTTCCTTCAAATTCAGCGCATGTAAATGAATGATCCGGTTTACGCCCTGAATACCGGTCATCCTTGCCAGATCCTGCAGTTCATCCACATCCGGCGGATTCACCACCATGGCCTGTTTTTTGTACTGCACGGCAAATTCATTGGCAAGCTGAGAGCCCAGCGCAGCCGGATGAATTACGCCGTTGGCGCATGTCCTGGCATGCTCCAACATCAGTTCCGATACTCTGTAAGTTCCACCTTCCATGGCAAGAAGGCCGCCGCCTCTTCCCACAAACACATCCACATCTTCCAGGGAAATCCCTGCTTCTTTCAGAAGCTTCAGTATCATATCCCTTCGGTATGGAAGCTGATCGGGAATTGTCTGATACTTTGCAAGTTCTCCGGCGTCATGGGAAACATTTTTTGTATAAATGCATGTTTCCTCCTGAAATAAAGCAATTTTCGTAGAAGTAGAGCCGGGGTTAATTGCCAAAACCTTGTACTGTTCCATTTCTTTTCATCCTCCTGCCGCCCGTACAGCGCTGATTACAATATTGCCTTTGATTTCAGAAACGGGAGCCCCTCTGGAGCAGTCGCACACCACCTTGTTGAAGCCCTGAAGCATAGGGCCGTACGCGTCGGCATGTCCAAACTGCTGAATCAGCTTCACGCCCACATTGCCCACGTTCAAATCCGGCCAGATCACAATATTGGCTCTGCCTGCCACCTTGCTTTCCCGTTTTACTTTTTTCTCAGCAACCGCCGGCGAAATTGCGGCGTCAAACTGGAATTCGCCGTCGATGGCCAAATCCGGCCGCTGCCCGTTTGCAATCTCCAATGCCTGAACTACTTTATCAATCAGTTCTCCCTGGCCGCTTCCCAGGGTGGAATAGCTGACCATGGCGCACCGGGGCTCCCAGTCCAGCAAAGCTTTCACGGTATCGCAGGCGGAAATCGCAATATCTGCCAGCTGCTTTGCATCGGGATTGGTGCACACGGCGCTGTCTCCCACTGCAAGAAGGGTTCCTTCGCTTCCCGCAAAGCCCGGGATATCGCACAGGCCAATACTGGAAACTGTGCTGATTCCCTCTTTTAACCCTATAATCATCTGCCCTGCCAAAAGCACGTCTCCGGTGGTATTGTCTATGCCTGCAAAGGTTACGTCCGCTTCCTCCACGGCCTGCATGACCATGGCATAATACAAGGGATTCTGCATCCTCCGGTTTAAAGCCTTTTCCTTCAAAATCGTCTGGGGAAGGGCCACATACTGCTCGATCAGCTTTTTCTTGTATGCTTCCTCATTGATATCCACAATCTCAAACACATGTTCCTCGTAGCCTCTTTCCCGGACTGCCGCTCGGATCTCGCTGCCAATTCCCACAAGAACAGGGATAATATAACCTTCTTTTCCTGTCTCATAGGCAGCCTGCATCATCTTTTCATTCATGGCTTCCGGGAACGCCACCTTTTGGGGATTTTCTTTGGCTTTTCGGTAAATTTCATCCAATACTCCCATTTTCCGTAGTTCTCCTTTCCTCTGGCCTGCCAGATTTTCATTTGGGGCGCCCTTTTTATCCCTTACATCTCTTCTTCAATCAGATTTACCAAATCGCCGATGGTGGCGCATCCGCTTGCGTCTGCTAACATCAGCTCCACATCCAGTTCATTTTCAATCTCTGCCACAAGAGCCACCATCTGTACGGACGCACCGCCCAGATCCTCTTTAAATAACGTTTCCATGGAAAGGTTCGCCGCCTCCTGTTTATAAGATGCTGCCACCATATTGAGTACCTGTGTTTCCAATTCTTTTCTGTCCATTTTCCTCTCTCTCTTTCTTATAAGATTTATTTATAAGCTGTTTCAGATTCACAGAACAACGGTGTAAGTACAATATAGCAAACCGCTGCCTGCAAAACACTCTTATATTTTCCGCTTTTTACCGGAAAATCTCTGTTGTCATTATGATTCTTCGTCAAGCTCGAACACCACTGTCTTAAAACCGCCTTCCCGTTCAAACACAGCGGCATGGCAGTTCAGTGGAAGTTTTTGAGACAGCTCCGTCCTGTTTTTCTTGCTGATGCCACGGACAACGGCGTTCAGCCTTGTGCCCTCCTCCAGTTCCACTTCGCCGTAGGCGTATTTGCCTAACTTTTTATATTCCGGCTTGGAAGAAAGGGCAGCCGGAAGAACGATGGAATGAAGCTTTGCTTTTCCGCTGATCTCATACCATTCCGTTTCATAATTGCCGCAGGCATTGCAGGCATATACCGGAGGAAATTCCACATTGCTGCATTGGGGGCATTTCCGGCCCATAAATTTCCCCTCTTCCAATCCCTCATAAAATTTCTGGACTACTTTTTCTAATTGAATGCTCATGAAAGCGCCTCCTATCCTTCTAATGTACGAATTACAATTGCAGCAACATTCTGTGCTCCGCCGTATCCTCTAAGCATTGCTGTTTTGGGCGTCTGTTTCACCTGGTGCTCTTTGCACTCGCCCCACAGCTGCTTGCATGCTTCGTATACATCTGCAAGACCGGAAGCCGCGTGGGCGTGCCCAAAGGAGGTCCGGCCGCCGTTGGTGTTGATGGGCTTGTCCCCATCCCAGGCAGTGCGCCCGTCACAGATATATTTCCATCCTTCTCCGTAAGGAAGGTAACCGGCAATTTCCGCAGATACCAGATGGGATGTAATAATAAAATCATTGGCATAAAATAAATCCAGATCTTCTCCTGACAATCCGGTCAGTTCATAGACCTGCCGCACCGCTTCTTCTGTGGCCCGCACTTCGAAATGGGGCGTGGTAGCCTCGCAGGCCGCGCTTCCGATGCCCAGCACTTCGATGGGTTTATGTTTCAGATTCTTTGCAATCTCAGGAATTTTTTCCGTTGCGCACACAATGGCTGCGGCAGCTCCGTCGCATTTCAGCTCAATGCCGCCGGCCCTGAGGAAATCTCCCATTCTGGGATTGTAGGGAGAATTCATGTATTCTTCCAGCGTCATGCCCGCTTCCCCGGCAAGAGCTTCATAAGTCTTTCTCTCAATGGCCAAAGGATTGACGGAAGCATTTCTCCGGTTGTTGATGCACATCCAGTTCAGGGTCTGGTTCATCTGCTCTGACGTAATGCCTCTGGTCCTGACATACCACTCCGCCGCATCGTCATAGATCAATTCCTGGCCCGCCATCAAGCTTCTGGTATAGGCGCGGTCATACAGCCATGAGGTGCTCTTTAAGAACTTATCCATGGTCATCTTATCTCTTTTATAGGGATGTTTCGGAGACTCCACATTGTCGGCAGGTGAAGGCGTGCTGTCGCCGAATTCCACTGCTCCGGTAAGGACGCAGTTATATTTTCCGGAAGCCACGGCGTTCACTGCCTGTTCAATGGCAAGATATCCGGTGCAGCACGCTTCGGAATGATGGATGGAACCCTTTCCTTTCATTCCGAACCAGTTGGCAATCTGCACATTCGGCGTCAGATAGTTAGAACCGTTCAGGGGACTTGCTTCCCCGTGAAAATAAAAATCCACATCTCTGGGATTCACGCCGGCGTCTTCCATTGCTTTCAGCGCCGCATAGCCAAACATTTCACCCTCGGTCAGCCCGTCCGTCTCCGGATGGTCTACCGTGTACATAAACGGAGTGCAGCCCACGCCGATAATCGACACGCTTCTTCCATACTTTCCCAAAGTACCCATAATTTTCTCTTCCTTTCCTCTCGTTTGATATCATTCAGTATAGTGAATTTTCCGTTTTGATTCATCGTGCCCGCATCCAATCTTTTCCTTTGACGGTTTCATTTTTCGTGTGCACGCACAAAGCTTTTTGAGATATAATAAAAGAACAACACGAAAGCGAAAGGAACATTTTATAATGGAATATATACAGCTGTTCAGCAAATTAGAAGAACAGGGATACCGGGCCGACATTTACGGAAACCGCCGGCTGAATCCTGATTTGATTCATGCGCGTATCCTGACAGGCCAAAACCAGATTTATTCGCCGTCCACTTTATATCTGGCTCCCGCCCATCTGATTCCCGAGCCTGAACTGGAAATCCCCATCATCCTGTTTTGTCTGGAGCAGTCCGCAGATTTTTGCCGGTATGAAGAGAGCGCCTTCCAGATTGCAGTGTTTGATTCTGAAATTTCCCAGGGAGATTTCCTGAACTTTATCTTAGAATGCCTGACTGAAATCCAGCAGATTACCGCCGGCATGCATCTTCTGGTAAACGCGCTGTTTTCCGGCAACGGGCTTCAATATCTGATTGACACAGCCACCGATATCTTCGGCAACCCCATATATGTTGTTGATTTGCAGTACAAATACCTGGCCATGTCTGACGGTATTGTGCCTGACAATATTTTCTTTCAGGAGGAAAGCGCCACCGGATATATCAGCGAAACAGGCATCCAGTATATTTCCAGAAATAATCTGGATGAAAAAGTGCAGCAGGCAAACCATGCCTATTATCATTTCAACCAATTGGTGGAGAAGGGAACGCTGATTGACGCAGTGGAAATCCAGGGCGTCTGTGTCGGACATGCGATGATGCTGGAATCGGAACACGCTTTTTATGATTTTGACAAAGAATTTTTTCACCGGTTCAGCAAGCTGATTTCCATGGAGCTGCAGAAAGACTCCTCATTCCGGCAGAACAAAGGCGTGATGTATTCTTATTTTTTGATTGATTTAATCAAACACCCGAAAAAAAATACCAACCACATCCGGGAACGCTTAAAAGCCATGGGATACAGTCTGAAGGACTCTTTTTATATTATTGCAATTCCCACTGTGGGATACAGTACCTCCGATTTAAAAATGGAGGTCATTCTGGAGCGGATGAGGCTTATCTTATCCGGGAGTATTTATGTAATATACGAAAATACCATTGTGTTTCTCATCAGCCGCAACTTAAACCAGCGTCTCAGCGATTATGAAATGAACCAGTTAGAAAGCTATTTGGCCGCCAATCAGCTGAAAGCAGGCATCAGTAATTTTTATCAAAATCTGGAAGACACCGCCTGTTTTTACCAGCAGGCAGTGTCCGCCGTGCTTTTGGGGATCAAGCTGTCTCCTGCTTCCTCATTTTATTATTTCAGCGATTACTATCTATACAAAATGCTGGAAACTCTGGAAAAAGAAGAGCCCCGAATCCAGTTTTTAATTCAGCCGGGCCTGATGAAGCTGTATCTTTATGACCAGGAGCACGGCACAGATTTTATGGACACTATCATCGAATTTCTAAAGCGCCCCGGCCAGCCCGGCAGCATTGCAGACACACTGCATATCCACAAAAATACGCTGCTGTACCGCATGGGCAAAATCAGGCAGATTACAGGCTGCAGTTTTACGGAAGGAGAAGAATATATGAATTACAACCTGTCTGTTAAGATTATGAAATATCTGCATCTGATCGATTAATGTCCAAACCCCGAACCTTTCCGGACGCAGCCGGAAGGGAAGAATTCTACCGCCGTTTGCAGGGAATGGGACGCTTCGGGCATCTGGGCTTAACCGTCCCTGCCCGGACAACGGCATCCTCCCCGCAGGCTTCCAGGCAGGCTCCGCACTGAATGCATTCCTTCTGTTCAATCACATGCACAAACTTTGCTTTTCCCAAAATGGCTTCTTCCTCGCAGGCCTCCAGGCAGTCTCCGCAGCCGATGCACTGTTCTGCCAGAATATGATATGTCATAAATTTTCTGCAGACGCCGGCCCGGCAGCCTTTTTTCCCAATGTGGTCTTCAAAATCCGCCCGGTAAGCGTCAATTGCCGCAAGAACGGCTGCGCCCAGTTCTTCTCCTGTCTCACAAAGAGACTGGCTTTTCATCATTTGGCAGAGCTCCTGCAGCTGCGCCATATCTGTGCTCTTTCCTTTTTTCTCTGTGATGTCTCCCAGAATCATTTGAAGCTGCGTGACACCCTCATATCCAAACACGCATTTTCCGCACCTGACACATTCATTTTCGGACACCATTTTGCACAGAATATCCACAATGCACTGGGTGTCTTTTAAATTATTTACCTGATCCAGCATACTCATACAGGCACCTCCTAATACTCGTTCCATAATTTCGGCCTGCAAAGCGTAAGCCGCAAATCACACTGCAGACACCTGCCGGCCTCCTGCCGGGCCTGTTCACAGGTCATGGGCTGTTCCACTAGGGTAAAATCTCCTGCCCTTGCAGCCGGGTCCGCCACTTCCGGTTCCACCCGTTTTCGGCCCGCAAATCCCGGTATCTGTCCCAGGTAAGGAGAAATCTCTTCTTCCTCTAAAAGTTTCTCGCTGATATCTCCGTCGCCGCCCAGATACAAGTCCATCTGCTCTGCAGCTTTGCGTCCTGCAGCAATTGCTTCAATCACAGATTTTGTTCCCGTCACAACATCTCCGGCTGCAAAAATGCCTTCCACGCTTGTATGCAGCTGCTCATCTGTCTGGATGTAGGGCCCATGGGTCAGGGCAAGCTCCATTTTCTCAGTGCCCTCCGGCTTCTGTCCTACCGCAAAAATCACCTGTTCCACGGCAATAACCTGGCTGCTTCCTTCCACTAACTCTATCACTGCTTTTTTGTTTTCATCAAAATAAAACTTATCAATTTTCTGAATTTCCACCCCTTCTGCTTTGTCCGTTCCGAGAATCCGCAGAAACGAATGGGCTGCATGGAGAATTACGCCCTCCTGACGCCCTTCCTCGATTTCTTCCGGTGTGGCAGTCATCTGGGCTTCGCTTTCCAGACATGCCATGTGAACCTCTTTTGCGCCCAGGCGAATTGCTGTTCTGGCACAGTCGTAGGCCACATTTCCGCCGCCTAACACCATCACTTTCTCTCCCACCGGAAGGGGCGTCTTTTGTCTTGCCTGCTTCAGAAAATCTGCATTGACATATACTCCGGGCAAATCATTGCCTTCTATGGGAAGTTTCGTTCCCTGATGGGTTCCAATGGAAACCAGGACAGCGTCGTATCCCTGGCCCAGAAGTTCCCTGGGACTTTCCACAGAAACTCCTGTTTTCAGTTCAAAGCCCGCTTCCAGCATGGTATTAATTTCCCCGTCCAGCAGTTCATCCGGCAGACGATAGGCCGGAATGCCATAGCGGCACTGACCCCCTGCCTTTTCATTTTTCTCAAACACCGTCACTGCATGGCCCTTTTTGGCCAGATAACAGGCTGCTGTCAGTCCTGCCGGCCCTGCCCCGATCACGGCTGCTTTCTTTCCTGTGGCCGAATCCTTCCGGACGCGCTGCTTCCATGCGCCGCTGTCATTTACGGCGGCAGAGCGTTTCAGCTTGCAGATTGATATGGGCGCGTTCAGTTCTCCCCGCTTGCATTCTCCCTCGCAGGCATGGGTGCAGACGCTTCCCAGAGTCTCAGGAAACGGAACTTTCTCCCGCACCACTGCCGCCGCCTTGTCAAAGGCTCCGTCTTTGATATAACGGATATATCTGGGAATGTCTATATGTGCCGGGCATGCGCTTCTGCAGGGCACTATGTTTTCTGCGTAAGAACGCTCTTCCTTCATAATTTTCACCTGATCCATAATGGAACCGGTGGGGCAGACTTCAATACATGCGCCGCAGAACCGGCACCCTGCTTCCTCCAACGATTTTCCCTCCGGTACGCCCGCCCGTACGCCCGCCGGCGTCTGAACATAATCCAGTACCTTCACCCCTCTTAACTCCTGGCAGACGCGGACGCATCTTCCGCACCGCACACATCTGGTAAACAGATGGGAAACCAGGGGATTGCTGTCGTCATTTGCCACGTTTCTGGATTTCTTTCTCCAGCCTTCCGGGCTGACGCCGAGATACTGGTACATGGACTGCAGCTCGCATTTTCCATATTTGGGGCATCCGGTGCAATCGGCCGGATGGGTGGCCAGAATCAGCTCCATGGCCATTTTCCTGACTTTGGACGACTCCGGCCCGTTTACTGTAATCTCCATGCCCTCTCTGACTTCTGTTTTACAGGCAGGCACGGCATTTTCCACTCCTGCAATTTCCACGGAGCACAGCCGGCATCCGCCTTTTGCCTCCAAATCCGGATGGCTGCAGAGATGGGGGATGAAAACTCCCCCTTCTAATGCAGCCTCCAGGATGTTCTGCCCTTCTTTCGCTTCTATTACTTTTCCGTCAATTGTAATGTTCATTTCGGCTACCATTCCTTAATCTTCCAAATTGCTGCTTTGGACTTAGAATTAAATTAAAATCATAACTTCGGATTCCGGATTTAATATTCAAAATCATCCAGTTCTGCCGCAGCCTGTTCTCCTGCAATACGTCCGCTGTTTAAACAGAATCCCATAGTATTTCCGGACAGGATAAAGGGATAACTGTCCCCAAAAATATTACATGCGTCTGTTCCCACACAGTACAGACCCGGAATCACTTTGGCGTCCTGGGTAAGAACCTGGGTCTTATGGTTGATCTTCACGCCGCCTAAGGAACCGTAAGCCCCTACGTTCTGCCTGCAGCAATAGAAAGGCGCTTTAGCAATGGGCTGCATGTAACGTCTGTCTTTTTCAAAAATCTCATCAAATCCGGCGTCGCACATCTCATTGTATTCTTCAATCTGGGCAGTCAGCCCTTCCACATCAATTCCGGCTTTTTCGGCCAGCTCCTCAATGGTATCTGCCTGCGCAATAGGCTCGTAGCCTTCTGCCAGATCTTTTTCCCACTGTTCATCAAAATGATCATACAGATCATGGGGATGTACATGAGAAACAATATCCGGCCCTTTTTTCTTATATTTTTTCAAAAGTTTACTGTCAAATATGGAAAACGCAATGCTTCCCGGCTGGGCTGTAATGGCATTTCCGGTAAACGTTGTATTTCCAATCTGATCCTCCGGCATAAACCGATCTCCATTCCGGTTCACCCACAGACAGGGCTGACGAAATGCGCCGTCTAAAATAAAATGGTTCATATTATCCGGAAGCTGGTACATCAGTTCCATACTGCAGGGCTCTTTGCCTGCTCCTGCTTCCCATGCCATTTTCAGGCCGTCCCCTTTCATTCCAGGGATTGCAAAGTTAAAAATCGTCTTTCCAAATTCATAGCCTGTCTCTTCCTGGATCATCTTTGGATTGTCCCCGAAGCCTCCGGTTGCAATAATCACAGAATTGGCTCTTGCTTCAATCTCTTCCCCGTCTTTTGTCTTTGCCAGAACTCCTGCTGCCTTTCCATCCTCCATAAGAATCTTGGAAACCGGCGTCTCAAACAGGAATTCCACGCCCAGCTCTGCGGCATGCTCCGTCATCTTTTTCGTCATGGAAGTGGCCGCGCGGGGACCGGGAACTCCGCCGCCTTCCGGTTTGCACACATGCCAGGTAAATTCTCCGTCGGAATAGGCCCTGGTATCCTCCGGCGCACTGAAGGCACGCTGCACTCCTACAAATTCCACACCCATATCCATCAGCCAGTCAATGGTATCTCCCGACTTAAAATAATAATCTCTTACCATACGGGCGTCCACACGGTAATGGGTAAAATACATATGTTTGCGGAAGGCTTCTCCCGGAGTCAGAGAAATCATATGCTCCCTCTGTATTCTGGAACCTACGCCCAAAGGCCCCATTCCCATATTTGCCGCCCCGCCTGTGGTGCTGGACTTTTCAAAAACCAAAACCTGCGCTCCGTTTTCTGCTGCCGCAATGCTTGCTGCAAGGCCGGATAAGCCTGCTGCCACTACAATCACATCTGCCTTCATTTCTTTCATTGCGATACCTCCTGTTTTTTCTGGTAATTAAATGGTCTGAAACTGTTTTTCTTTGTATTTTGCCAGTTTTTCCTGTACAATTCTGCGGTTTTCCGGATTGGAATAGAAGCCGCCCTGGGTATGGGCAATCTCTTCCAGGTGCTTTGCCCGTCCTTCTACGGTAGTCCTGTCTTTTAGAAGGCCGTCTTTTTGAATGACAAATTTCCATTTTCCGTCCTCTGTCTGCTCCAAAGTTCCCCCTGCGCCGCAAACCTGGCACTCAATGGGATAGTAAAGCCCGTCCCATTGCTGTTCTCCCAACACCAGGGCATTGGAATGGCAGTTGGGGCACCAGCCCATATCTTCTTCTCCTAACCATTTCCGTTCTTTTACCGGGGTATTGACCGCCGTCATAATATGTTCCCCAAGCTGCCTTGCACGGGCAATCAGAGAATCATCCAACAGACATTGGGCCTGTCCCGGAACTCTGGTTGCCAGTATCATGTCAACCACCTTCAGGTCTGTGGTAAACATGGTTGCCTGCAGTCCCTCCAATGCCATAGACTGCCAGGAACGGGTGGAGCCGCCCACTGCAATCAGCCCCGCAACCCTGTCTTTATGTTCAATGGCGCCGATTGTTTCTAAAAATGCCGTCTCATAGCTTAAACTTCTGTGGGCAAAGGTGAGATACGCGCTTGCCGGCATCAAATCGTAAGTGGGCACAGAAAAAATAACTGCATCCTGCGCTAACATCACATCCATAATTTTTTTCTTATCGTCCTTTTCATCCAGTACGCAGCCTGTATTTTTTCCCTGTGACATCCCCATGGTGCAGGAGGTGCAGCCGGTACAGTCCAGGATATTGTAATCCTTTAAATTGATCATGGTTACCTCGGCACCTGCCTCTTCACAGTACATCAGCGCCTCTTTCAGCAGTATTTCATTGTTGCTGTTCTTTCTGCCTGCCGCAATTCCCATTACTTTCACTGACATGTTGATTCTCCTTTTCTTGGCCTAGATCGTGTTTGAAACATGCTTTACTCTTTCTGTCTGTAATTATATTAAATTGTCTTTTTTTTAACATCGTGTTCCATCCTCAAATTTTATGAAAATCCTTTTTGCATTTTGTGTCGGTGCACAACACCTGCAAACACTGCAAAAAAACACGCTCCAGGCCGAAAAAGAAAAAAGGCTGCCGGAACATAAACGGATTCTCACAATATACGCCGTGATTTTTGAGCCAATCACAGCTATATGCCGCAGAATTTCATTTTCCGACAAACCTTTTTCTTTGATTTCAGAGGTTATTTGTGGGGCTTCGGCTCCGGAATTTCCACCAGAATAATATCCGGCCCGATTTTTACCACCTGATTCCAGGGAATTACAAGCTCGCTTTCCCTGCCGAACAGTCCCCAGAATCTTCCGCATCCCGGAATAATCAGCGCCAGGATGCAGCCGTTACAGGGATCGATGTCCAAATCCACCACAAATCCCAGGCATTTACAGTTGCAGACATTGATAACCTCTTTTTCTTTTAAATCACATAAACGCATAATATCCCCCTGCTGTATAGTATGCCGCAGGGGGATATTGGTGCTGGTTATTTAAAAATTTTATATGAAATTTAGGATAGGCTTATAATACGTTCTTGGTAGCGATAATATCTACCCCTGTGCCTGCCACGTCAGAGACAATCACATCTCCGATATGTACCGGCGCCTGAACTTTTACTCCTTTTAAATCTTTCATAATATCAAAGATCTTCCCTTTGGGAATATCTTCTTTGGTCTTTACAGACACAGCCGCAAGGCTTCCGCCTTCCACAATGACAGAGCTTGTCACGATTCTGGTGGGATTGGTTACTTCTTTTCTGGCATATACATCCCCGCGCTTACAGGTATTTCCGCTAACGCTTACTACCTCATCATTGTTCATTTCTACTTTCAGCGGACATCCCATGGGGCATCCGATACAAATTAATTCTCTTGTTTCCATAGATTTATGCCTCCTCAATTTTTACAGTAATCTGGGACAGATTTGAAAATGCAGCCAGTTCTTCTTTCTTCAATACTACTTCTTCCATCTCTCCAGGCGCTACCACCGGACGTTTTTTGTGGATAATCCGTTCTTCATTCAAATATACGGATACATAGCAGTTCTTATATACGTCGCCTACACGGAACCGAACGGTATGTTTTTCATCCATTCTGTCCGGATTGATGGTCTTAGGCACAGTGTAACGAGCGCCTTCTACTGCAACAATCGGAATATCCTTTGCACTGGATTCCTGATGCTTTGCGCCGTTTAAGACATACTCTGCCGCATGTTTTCCGGCAGCGGAAGCCTCCTCAGAAACAAAGTCCACCAAATCGTGTACATGGAGCACGTTGCCGCAGGCAAATACGCCTTCCACATTGGTTTCCAGGCATTCATTTACCAACGGGCCTGAAGTTACAGGACTCATTTCAACGCCCAGGCTTCTGGACAATTCGTTTTCAGGAATCAGACCGCAGGACAGAAGCAGTGTATCGCAGGTATAACGTTCCTCTGTGCCTGGTACCGGCCTTCTGTCCGGCCCTACCTCTGCAATGGTGATTGCCTCTACTCTTTCTTTTCCTTCAATATCCACTACGGTATGGCTTAATTTCAGAGGAATTCCATAGTCGTCCAGACATTGTACAATATTTCTCTTTAAGCCGCCGGAATAAGGCATTAACTCCGCTACCACTTTTACCTTTGCGCCTTCTAACGTCATTCTTCTTGCCATAATCAGTCCGATATCTCCGGAACCAAGAATTACAACTTCACGGCCGGGCATATAGCCCTCCATGTTAACCAGACGCTGTGCCGTACCTGCAGAGTAGATACCTGCGGGACGGTATCCGGGAATGTTCAGCGCGCCTCTGGAACGCTCTCTGCATCCCATTGCAAGGACAATGGCTTTTGCCTGAATCTCAAACATGCCCTCTTCCCGGTTCATTGCGGTTACCACTTTATTGTCTGCAATGTCCATAACCATGGTATTCAGCTTATATTCGATTTTCTCTTCTTCTAACTGTTCGATGAATCTTCCGGCATATTCCGGACCGGTCAGCTCTTCTTTGAAGGTGTGAAGCCCGAATCCATTGTGAATGCACTGATTCAGGATACCGCCCAGTTCCTTGTCTCTTTCCAACACCAAGATAGATTCTACTCCGCTTCTTTTTGCTGATACGGCTGCTGCAAGTCCTGCAGGGCCGCCGCCTACTATTACAATATCATAATTTAACATGTTCTTTCCCTCCTGAATTGGCACTACCCGTCAATTTATATTCTATCCTTGTTGATTCCTACAATAATCTTGGAGTTTCCGCCTGCTTTGGTGATTTCTGCCGGATCTACTCCGTGTTCCCTTGCAAGGATTTCAATGGTTCTCGGAGAACAGAAACCTGACTGGCAGCGTCCCATTCCCGCTCTGGTGCGGCGTTTCACGCCGTCTAAGGATTTGGCGCCCAGAGGCCGTTTGATTGCGTCAATAATCTCGCCTTCGGTAATCATCTCGCATCTGCAGATAATATTTCCGTAAGCCGGATTCTCTTTGATCAAAGCTGCGCGCTCTTCGTTGCTTAAGGTCTTGGGATCTAAAATGCCTTTTCTGGAACCGTTGAAATCGGGGTTCGCTTCTGCACCGGTCAGTTCTTTGACAATTTCCGCCACCATTTTGCCGATTGCCGGCGCACTGGTTAATCCGGGAGATTCAATGCCTGCGCAGTCGATAAAGCCTTTTGCTTCTTCCAGCTCGCCAATGTAGAATTCATGGCCGTCTTCATGGGCGCGCAGACCTGCAAAAGAGGTGATTACCTGACGGATGGGAAGCCCTTTCACTGTAGTTCCTGCTTTATTAATTAACTCGTCAATACCTTCCTGTGTGGTATTGGTGCCTTCTTTATTTTCAATATCAATTGCGGTAGGCCCTACCAGTGTATTTCCATGAACGGTAGGAGTTACCAGAACGCCTTTTCCGAACTTGCTTGGAAGCTGGAAAATCGTATGTGTTACAAATCCTTCTGTTGAACGGTCTAACAGACAATAGTCTCCTCTTCTCGGTGTGATATGAAGCTTCTTGTCGCTTACCATATTATGGAACTTATCTGCATGAACGCCTGCTGCATTTACCACATATCTGGTCTCAATTTCACCCTGATTTGTTTTGACAACCCAGCTGCCGTCTTTTTTCTCCAACCCTGTAACTTCTGTATCAAACTTAAACTCTACGCCGTTGGTTGCCGCATTTTCAGCAAAAGCGATATTCATGCCGAAGGGACATACAATTCCTCCTGTGGGCGCGTACAGAGCTGCCACTGCTTCATCAGAGATATTAGGCTCTAATTTTACCAACTCGTCCCTGTCAATAATGCGCAGATCTTTCACTCCGTTCTTAATGCCTCTGTCGTACAGTTCCTGTAAATTAGGCTTTTCTTCTTCGTGCAGGCATACCACCAGAGAACCGTTATTTTTGTAATGGAAATCCAGTTCTTTGGAAAGCTCTTCCATCATCTGATTGCCTTCCACATTCAGCTTCGCCATCAGAGAACCGGCCTCTGCATCAAATCCCGCATGGACAATTGCGCTGTTTGCCTTGGAGGTTCCGCAGCATACGTCTTCTTCCTTCTCCACTACGCAGACATTCAGTTTATACCTGGAAAGCTCTCTTGCGGAAGCGCTTCCTGATACGCCTGCACCAATAATTACTACATCATACATATTGTTCACCTATCCTTTTCTTTTTTCTGTTATACAAAAGGCAACAATCACACTCCCCTGTCCGGGGAATGTAATCATTGCCTCTCTGCTATCTCCGCAATGTCATATTTATCATCACACAGTGTAAGAAATTACCATGGAATGACTGAGTACAGACCAACTGCCAGCAAAGCGCCAATCACTGGTCCAACTAATGTAACAATTCCATATCCCCAGTTAGAATCTCCTTTTCCGCTGATTGGAAGAATGGTATGCGCCAGACGGGGTCCAAGGTCACGGGCCGGGTTCATAGCATATCCGGTTAATCCGCCGAAGGACATACCGCAGGATACGATAATTCCGAATACTAACAGGTTGCCTACGCCTGCAGGAGCTTCTGCCGGAAGACCCTTGATTGCAAATACCAGAACAAATGTTGCAACTACTTCTGCAAGGATGTTCATTGGAAGGTTTGGAATAGACGGCCCACAGGAGAATACGCCAAGTTTGGTTCCCGGGTCATCGGTTGCTTCAAAATGCTCTCTGAATGCAAGCCATACGATAATTGCGCCTACAAATGCGCCTGCAAACTGTGCTGCAATATAACCAGGCACCTGGCTCCACGGGAAACTTCCGTCTGCTGCCAACGCCAGTGTCAAAGCCGGATTAAAGCTTGCGCCGGATGCAGCGCCAAAAATAAATGCCGGTATCATAACTGCAAGACCCCAGGCAATGGTAATCTGGATAGAGCCTGCGCCCTTCATTCCTGATTTGTTCAAAGTTACGTTAGCAACTACGCCATCACCTAACATGATCAACATCATAGTTCCTACAAATTCTGCTATATATGGTAACATTTCGTGTTCCCCTTTCTGCCTTCAATCTACTTTTGTCTACTAGTCCTCTTTTGCCCAGCCATAGGAGTATTTTACAGCCTTATTCCATCCTATAACTTTCTCCGCTCTTTCCTCTTCAGAAATCTGAGGCTTGAAGGTCTGGTCAATTGCCCAGTTCTTGATAACGTCCTCTTTGCTTGCCCAGTATCCAACTGCAAGACCTGCCAGATAAGCAGCACCCATAGCGGTTGTCTCCACGCAGCTCGGACGGTTTACCGGAGCATTGATAATATCTGCCTGTGTCTGCATCAGGAAGTCGTTGGCGCTTGCGCCTCCGTCTACCTTCAGAGAGCTTAATTCAATGCCGGAATCTGCTTTGATTGCCTGCAGAACGTCATTTACCTGGAATGCCAGAGACTCTAAGGTTGCACGGATGATGTGATATTTGTTCACGCCGCGGGTAATTCCCACGATGGTTCCTCTTGCATACTGATCCCAGTGAGGAGCGCCCAGTCCTGTAAAGGCAGGAACTACATAACATCCGTTGGTGTCTTTTACTTTCTTAGCCATGTACTCGGAATCCGGAGCGCTGTCGATGATTCTCATCTCATCACGCAGCCACTGGATTGCAGCGCCGGCTACGAAGATTGATCCTTCTAATGCATAATTAACTTTCCCGTCGATTCCCCATGCGATTGTGGTTACCAGACCATTATTGGAGAATACCGGTTTCTCGCCGGTGTTCATCAATAAGAAGCATCCGGTTCCATATGTATTCTTTGCTTCGCCTGCGGTGAAACATGTCTGACCGAACAATGCTGCCTGCTGATCGCCTGCTGCTCCGCTGACCGGAATCGGGCCGCCGAAGAAGGAAGGATCTGCGGTTCCGTATACGCAGCTTGAGGGTTTTGCTTCCGGAAGCATGCTGGCCGGAATATTCAGTTCTTTCAGGATATCCTCATCCCATTTCAGATCGTTGATGTTGAACAGCATGGTACGTGCAGCGTTGGAATAATCTGTAACATGAGCCGCGCCCTTGGTAAGTTTCCAGATTAACCATGTCTCAACGGTACCGAAAAGAAGTTCTCCTCTTTCTGCACGTTCTCTAACGCCTTCTACATTGTCAAGAATCCATTTCAGCTTTGTTCCTGAGAAATATGCGTCAATTACCAGACCGGTTTTATCACGGAATGAATCTGCCAGGCCCTTCTCCTTCAGGCTGTCGCAATATTCAGATGTTCTGCGGCACTGCCACACAATTGCATGATAAACCGGTTCGCCTGTATTCTTATCCCACACAATCGTGGTTTCACGCTGATTGGTAATGCCGATTGCAGCGATGTCATCTGCGGAAGCCCCGATCTTCTGCATTGCTTCTACTGCAACTCCCAACTGTGTAGACCAGATCTCGTTGGCATCATGTTCTACCCAGCCTGGCTTTGGAAAATATTGTGTAAACTCTTTCTGAGCTACACTGCACATTTCACCCTTTTCGTTAAAAAGAATACATCTGTTGCTTGTTGTGCCGGCGTCAAGCGCCATAACATATTTTGCCATTTGTAAAATCCTCCTCCGTTTCAACTTGATAAAGCTATTATATCTTTTTTCCTGGTTTTTGTCATTAGACACATATACTTATTTGTACAATTTATTCATTTTTTACTGTGCATTCCCCATTTTCACAGTACATCTGCCGAAAACTCAGGCTGTCAACGTGGACTTTGTTGTGGGAAGCACCAAAATGCTTCCAAAAGGATGCTGCAGCATTGCCCGTATATTTTCCACAGCCGCCAGTACTTCTTCCTCCTGGGGGCCCTTCTTCATTGCCACACAGTCAAGCATGAAGTGACAGACAGATTTGACGATAAAGCTTTCTGCCAGGCAGTTCCCCTGCTTCTCCGACCAGAACCGCTTTCTGAGCTGTTCGTCCACCACCGGAATCAATTCCTCCATCAGCCGTTCTCTCCGGATGTTCTCCAAAACTTTCCGGTAGAAGAATCGGTTCTCTTTGATAATTCTTATCACCTTGCTGATCCAGTCTTCAAAGGTTTCATTCTCATCGTATGCAACCTGTTTTACAAAATCTTCATTGTAAAGCCACTCAATCACACCGTAAATATCCTGAAAATGATAATAAAAACTCTGCCGTTTCATATTCTTGCAGTCCATAATATCCTGTACGGTGATTTTGCGCAGCGGCTTTGCATGAAGCATTTCCTGCAGTCCGTCTGCAATCTTTCTCTTTGTATTACCCATCTCTCTTCCTCCTTTTCGCCCTGCTTTTTGGGCATAGAGGGGTGCCTTTCGGCGCTTCCTCCTTTTCGCCCTGCTTTCCAGGCGCAGAGGTGTACCCATGCGTCTCTCTTTCCGCCCTGCCTTCCGGCGCAGAGACCGCTATAAGGGTGTTTCCTCCTTACATATACCATATGTCCTGGTTGGTGGTTGAAACTGAAATTGCTCCGGCATTCAATGCGTCAATGACGTCTTCCTTATCCGTAATCAGGCCGCCGGCGATTACAGGCTGAACGCTCAGCTTATTGATCTTCTGTATAATCTTCGGCATAACCCCCGGCAGTATTTCAATAAAATCCGCCCGAATCTGCTTCCTTTGCTTCTCTATGCTCTGATAAGCTCTGGAATCCAGGACAAATATCCGAAAAACCGTATAAAAGGACAGCTCCTTCGCCCGATTAATCATATTCAGCCTTGTTGAAATAATTCCATCTGCCCTGGTATTTTTTCTGATATAGTCCACTGCAACCTCATGGGCGCTTAAGCCTTCCACCAAATCAATATGTACCAGGGCCATCTTACCGGCTTCCTTTACCCGTTCCACGATCCCGCTGATACTGCACAGATTTCCAAACAATACAAATACGATTTTTACATCAGATTCCAAGCACCGCTCAATTCCCTCAACATTTTTAACCGCCGCAATTACCGGGCAATCCGTCATTGCATCATAAAATTTCTGTTCCATAAGCCTCCATACCAGTTCCGTTCACTTCTCTCTACTCTTTCACCTCCTAAATAAACAAGAAAAAAGAGCAAAGCTAATAAACAACATTTCTGCTGTGCTAACCTTACTCTCCGTTCTCCAGGCACCTTGTTAACTTCTGTCTTGTGTTTTTATACTAGCACTTTCAACAGAAAAATTCAAGCCGTCTTTCAAAAAAAATAAAATTATGTCCAAAACGTTCAAATTCTGCCATTTCAATTTGGTTGAATTGTATAGTACTTCATACATCTTGAAACGAATGTCAAAAACCGCGCTGTTTTTTTGACACTTCTCATTTTTTGCCCTTGCAACCGCCTGCGTGAGAAGCTATAATACAGACACAGTCAAGCGTGACGGCTGATTCCCGTCACGAATAACTTAATTTTGCCCACTCTCTTTTAGACCAGGGTTTTGCTCCGGCAGAACCTCTGGTCTTTTCCATTTGTCCCGGTGCTCAAATAGAAAGCAGTTGAAAATCTTCTCTTCCTGCGATATACTCTACTGTGTTGCAAAGGTTTGGAACAGAATGAAAGTAAGAGAGGAGCTCCTATGCGTATCTGGTTTAAAATATGGAAAAACAATCATCTTCAAAAGGACACTGTAATCACCAATGACAGTGAGGACACACGCACCCACAAAATTTTCGACGCGCTGGAGCAGGCATGTTATGCCTTCGATCTGAGCAAGCCAATCTGGTTAGACGCTACGATTGCGGAATTCAAGCGTCACGGCAAAGCCCGGTTCTGTCAGGACAACTTTGTGGAAACCATTGATTTCGACTTTCTGGAAATTCATATCATAGAAGAATAAATCCTGAAACGGTCTGTTTATCTGTCTCTCTGACGTCTTACTTCATACATCAATACAGCCGCAGCCACCGCTGCATTTAAAGACTCCACCTGTCCGTCCATGGGGATTCGGATCAGCGTATCCGCCATCCCCGCCGTTTCCCGGCTCAGCCCGTTTCCCTCATTTCCAATCAGAAATCCCGCCGGCTTCCTGTAATCCGGCTGATGGTAGGCCATATCTCCCTCCAGATGGGCCGCATAGATGGAAATCCCCTGCTTCTTCAAAGAAAGAATTGTCTCCGGCAGATCCGGTGCAATGTAAAAGGGCATCCGGTACAGGGAGCCCATGGTGGCCCGGATGGTCTTGGGATGAAAAATATCCACCGTGTTTTTGTCCATAATAATGCCTGTCGCTCCGGCCCCTTCTCCCGTCCGTATCATGGTTCCCAGATTGCCCGGGTCCTGAATGCCTTCCAGAATCAGCAGATGGGGATTGCCCCGGTTCTCCTGCCCTTCCCTGCAGGCCCGGGCAGGCTTCCATAAATCCTCCAGGCGGTATTCCGGCATTTTGACCAGGCAGAGAATTCCCTGGGGCGTTTTGGTATCGCAGACGGTCCGAAACAGGCTGTCTGCGAGCACTTCAAAGGAATACCCCTGAATCTTCTCCCGCCGGCTTTCCTCCTGCAGAAAAGATTCAGAAACATACATGGCCTCCACCTGCTCTTTGGGGGCCTCCATGCACATTTTTATTCCTTCAACCACAAAAACCCGCTGCTCATAGCGGGTTTTTGCCTTTTTATTCAACTGTAAGATTCGCTTAATCTGCGGATTGGCAGAGCTAGTAATCATATCCTTTTCCTTCCGAAATTATACGCTTAAGTTTCTGCATACCTGGAACTGATACTCCGGAAGCAGCTTCTCCATAGCCAGAGCTTCGTCAATATCAAAGTCTACAAAATCTCCGTGACGGTATCCCACCACCCGGTTGGACTTGCCTTCGCACAGTAAATCCACAGCGTAAGCGCCCATGGTGGAGGCGTAAACACGGTCTTTACAGGTCGGGCTTCCGCCTCTTTGCATGTGGCCTAAAATCGTCGCCCTTGTCTCAAGGCCGGTAGCCGCTTCGATACGCTTGGCCATACTTGCGGAATGTCCGATTCCCTCCGCATTGATAATAATGTGGTGCTTCTTGCCCCGCTTACGGTTTGCAATAATATTATTTACTAATTTCTGCTCGTCATAGTCGTATTTCTCCGGCAGCAGAATGTCCTCTGCGCCGTTGGCAATTCCGCACCACAGCGCGATATAGCCTGCGCCCCGGCCCATAACCTCGATAATGGAGCATCTTTCATGGGAGGTGGACGTGTCTCTTACCTTGTCAATGGCGTCCATGGCCGTGTTTACTGCCGTATCAAATCCAATGGTATATTCGGTGCATGCAATATCCAAATCAATGGTTCCCGGAATTGCAACGGTGTTGATTCCCAGAGCCGCCAATTTCTGAGCCCCTTTAAAAGAACCGTCGCCGCCGATTACAATCATTCCGTCGATGCCGTGTTTTCTGCAGACCTCCGCTCCCAACGCCTGTCCCTCCGGCGTACGGAACTCGCTGCATCTTGCGGTCTGCAGAATCGTGCCGCCCCTCTGAATCGTATCTGAAACACCTTTTGCTTCCATGTCAACGATTTCCTCCTGAAGCAATCCGGCATATCCTCTCTTAATTCCCTTTACTTTCTTGCCCCGCGCAAGGCCCTGACGAACCACCGCACGGATTGCAGCATTCATACCCGGCGCATCTCCGCCGCTGGTAAGCACTCCGATTGTCTGAACTTCTTTTGCCATAACCGTCCCTCCTGTTTTCCTATCCTGAATTGTCTCTTACATTCTAATCTCTTTTGGAAAGATTTTCAATGCTCTTTTCTACAACTTTTACATTTTTTTCCCCGAAAATGTTAGTCAATGTGTTTACTTTTTCAGAGGAGACGTCAACGCTGCAGTTTACCGGCAGGCGTTTCATCATTTTTTCACCGGAAATATAGATGATAACCCTGTTTTTTCCAAATCCGTCCCGCAGCAAATCCAATACCTGTTCCTCCCGCTGCTCATACTCTTTTCGGGTGGCAAACTGCAGCCACAATTCCTTGGGGGTATCGTCAAAGGAATAGATTTTCTCGCAGATCAGCTTTCCGTTTTTCTCCTCCTCTGTGACCGCACGGCCTTTGATAAACACTTTTTCATCCACATTCAGAATGCTGCTGCATTTCTCATATATTTTAGGAAAAATAATCACTTCCAGATTGCCCACCAGATCCTCTAAGGTGAGAAACGCCATCGTCTGGTTATTTCTGGTATATTTGATGGTTTTATCCACAATCATGCCGCCTACCACGGCCAGTTCCCCGTCCTTTACCCTGGTCTGCCCGGTTTCCTCCTCCAGAATAAAGTCTGTGGTCACTCTGGTAATGTTTTTTTTCATTTTATCCGCATATTCTTCCAGGGGATGGCCGCTGATATAAATGCCCAGAACTTCCTTTTCAAATCCCAGATATACTTCTCTGGAATATTCTCCCACATCCGGAAGCTTCACCTCAAAATCCGCTTTCGTCTCCTCGTCCGCCAGATCAAACAGCGTCAGCTGGCCTGCCATGGTATTTTTCTTATTCTGGACAATTTCGTCCATAATCCCCACATACACCATCATACACTGTTTTCTGGTGGGGCCCAGATCATCCAGCGCGCCGGCTTTGATCAGATTCTCCACCACCCGCTTGTTGATTTCCTTGTCTGCCATCCGGGTGAGAAAATCATTGAGGCTTGTGAATTTCCCTCTCTCTCTGCGTTCTTCGCAGAGATTCTGAATAAATGCATGATTTACGCTTTTAATGGCGGACAGACCGTAACGGATTGCGCCGTCCGACACGGAAAAATTGCTCTCCCCGTCGTTGGCGCTGGGGGGAAGCACCTTAATTCCCATCTGCCGGCAGGTGAAAATATACTCTGATATTTTCCCGATATGCCCCATTACGGAAGTCATCAAAGCCGCCATATATTCCAGGGGATAATAATATTTCAGGTACGCAGTCTGGTAAGCCACCACCGCATAGGCCGCCGCATGGGATTTGTTAAAGGCGTATTTTGCAAAATCAATCATATCGTCGTAAATCTTATTGGCAATCCGCTCCTCAATCCCGTTGCTGATACAGCCCGGAACTCCTTCTTCCTGATTGCCGTACACAAAATTCTTCCGTTCCTTTTCCATCACAGAGCCTTTTTTCTTGGACATGGCCCGGCGCACCAAATCGCTGCGCCCCAGGGTATAGCCTGCCAGCTCCCGCACAATCTGCATCACCTGCTCCTGATAGACAATGCAGCCGTAGGTGGGCGCCAGAATCGGCTCTAACTGAGGACAGTCATAAGTGACGGAATCCGGATTGTTTTTCCCCCGGATGTAGGCGGGAATAAAGTCCATCGGCCCCGGCCGGTACAGGGAAATTCCTGCGATAATATCCTCCAGACTCTGGGGCTTTAATTCCTTCATGAAGCTTTTCATCCCGCCGCTTTCTAACTGGAACACGCCTTCCGTCCTCCCGGTTCCGATGGAATCCAGCACGGCTTTATCGTCAAAATCAATCCGGTCAATATCAAGCTGAACCCCCCGGCCTTCCTGAATCAGATTGACGGCATTCTGAAGCACCGTCAGGTTCCGAAGCCCCAGAAAATCCATTTTCAAAAGCCCCAGTTCTTCTAAAGTGGTCATGGTAAACTGGGTTGTGACGGCGCCGTCGCTTCCTCTGGAAAGGGGAACAAATTCATCCACTGACTTGGAGCTGATCACCACGCCCGCCGCGTGCATGGAGGTATGTCTGGGCAGACCCTCCAAACGCTTTGACATGTCGATTAATCGGGTGACGCTTTCATCGTTTTCATACAGCTCCCGCAGCTCCCGGTTCATTCCCATGGCCTTATCTATGGTAATTCCCAGCTCCGTGGGTATCTGCTTGGCGATGCCGTCCACAAAGGCATAGGGCATGTCCATTACCCTGCCCACATCCCGGATGACGCCCCTTGCCGCCATGGTACCGAAGGTGACAATCTGCACCACCCGGTCCCTGCCGTATTTCTCACTGACATAATCAATGACCTCCTGCCTGCGATCCACACAGAAATCAATATCAATATCCGGCATGGTAACACGTTCCGGATTCAGAAACCGTTCAAAAATCAGGCTGTAGCGGATGGGATCGATATTGGTGATTGCCAGCGTATAGGACACCAGAGAACCGGCTGCGCTGCCCCGCCCCGGCCCCACTGCAATTCCATTCTCTCTGGCAAACCGGATAAAATCCCACACAATCAGAAAATAATCCACATATCCCATCTGCTGAATAATATCAAGCTCGTATTGAAGCTGTTTCTCCAAATCCGCCAGAGGGAGCTTCCCCTTGCCCGGAATAAAAACCTGCTTCTCCCGGGCAAAACCCTCCTGTTCTGCCGGATATCTGCGAACCAGTCCTTCCCGGCAGAGCTTCTGCAGATATTCCCAGGACGTGTACCCTTTCGGTACGTCAAACTTCGGCAGCTTGGTGACGCCGAATTCAATTTCCACCCGGCACCGGTCCGCAATTTTCTGGGTATTCTCCAAAGCCTCCAGGGCGTAGGGAAACAGCTCCCGCATCTGCGCTTCGGATTTGACAAAATACTGGCCTCCTTCATAGCGCATCCGGTTCTCATCTGAGAGCTTTTTGCCGGTCTGCAGACACAGAAGGATATCGTGGGAATCCACGTCAGTTTCATACGTGTAATGGATATCGTTGGTGGCCACCAGGGGAATGCCGGTATCCTGGCTCAGCCGCATCAGCTGCTGATTCACATTCCGCTGCTCCGCCAGACCGTGATCCTGCAGCTCCAGAAAATAATTGCCGTGTCCGAAGGTCTTATCGTGCCAGAGGGCGGCTTCCTTTGCTTCCTCATAGAATCCTCTGGAAAGAAGCTTCTGCACTTCCCCGGCCAGACATGCGCTTAAAACAATCAGCCCCTCATGGTAAGTCTCCAGCACTTCCCGATCCACCCTGGGTCTGTAATAATATCCTTCCGTAAACCCTCTTGATACAATTTTCATCAGATTGGCATATCCCTGGTTGTTTTCCGCCAGCAGCACCAGATGGAAATACCGGTCCTCCCCTTCCACCTTCTCCCGGTCAAACCGGGAGCCCGGAGCAACATAGACCTCGCAGCCCAGAATCGGATTAATCCCGGCTTCCCGGGCCGCCCGGTAAAAATCAATCACTCCGTACATGACGCCGTGATCGGTGATGGCCGCCGCAGTCATGCCCAGTTCCTTCACCCGGGCCACGTATTCGTTGATTTTATTGGAACCGTCCAAAAGACTGTATTCCGTATGAACATGAAGATGTGCAAATGACATAATAGCTGTTCCTTCGTCTTATATGTATTCCGGATTGATAAAAGGAATCACAAGCTCCGCCGGTTTTCCCTTTACATCCAGTCCCCAGTAGCCGCTGTAAATTCCGTCTCCAAACCCGCTTGCAAACATGGGCAGCTTATACCTGGTATCCGGAATCTGCCAGAGGATAAAATCGCCGCCTTCTCTTTGGACTTCCGGAAATTTCTGACCGCTCTCTTTGAAAAATGCCGCAAAATAATCTGTGTATTTATTTTTGCCCGGATTTTTTTCCTGCCAGTTCTGAATAAACTCTTTGTATTTCTGGGCTACCTTTGAATCGGTAAAACACGCCATTCCCGTGTCTACGCCGAAAAATCCCCACACGCCGGATTTCCCCAGATCTTCGATTTTGCTTCCTTTGGGCATTGCAATCTCATGGCGAACCGACTCTTTGCCGCTGACTGTCAGCCTGGCCGCCACAATCCGCATTCCCGCAAGCTTTGAGGGACAGACTGCAAGTTCCACCGGATAGCTGCCTTTGGGAATCTGTTTTTCCAGGGTAATGGTATATTCGCTTCCCAGATAAGCCAGAGGATCTGCCAGCACCACCTCCCCGCTGGGGAAATCCGCTTTGCCGATCACAACTGTCTTTAACTTGCCGCTCTTTTGAAACAGGCCCCGGAATAATTCTTCCGGGTAAGTCTCCTGATTTAAAAATTTCAGATTCCTGTCAAAGGCTTCCTGCAGCGGGTTTTTGGCCCGTTCCCGAATCTCTTCTCCGGTCTGGGTATTGATAAAATATGCGCCGGTTCCATCTGAACGGAACTCCAAATCAGTGCCTGCCGGAAGATAAAAAACATTCACCACCGCCGGCTCAATATTTGCCAGTACATTAAAATCCACCACCGCCATATTGTCCGGGTTGTCCACATATTCCTGAGTATCCTTGTCTCCGAAGGCAATCCAGCCGTTTCCATGGCCCGCCTCCTGCCGGAAAAACCACCTGAGCCTGGACGTCCCCTCCAGAATTGATTTGCTGACAACTGTGCCGCCTGCCCCTTTAATATATTCTTTCATATCTGATTTCCTTCCTGTTCTCCATAATAAAGTATGTCTTTGCATATATCTTACCCTTATTTGCCAAAAAGTGCAATAAAAACTGTTACGGGATGATAGTGTAACTTTACTTTCGGGTTTGATTGGTCAGAGTTTACCACAAATGTTTTTCTCAAATAGAAATGACTTCTTGTTTTTTTTAGCTGTACTATAGTT